>CAMWVO010000173.1 GCA_947177695.1 uncultured Clostridia bacterium | reverse complement strand
CCCTTTGGAAACCTCGCCAGCTGGGCTCAGCTGGACCAGCTTTAGTCGGCGGCTTCGCCGCCGAAGTGCTACGACCGTTAGTCGCGTAAATCAAAATTTACACTTTTTCTGCATTATAAAACGGTACTTCCGCATATTTGTGGAAGTACCGTTTTTATTTTGCATATCAAATTATTTCTCAAAGAAGATATCGCTGTTGTAGTCGCCCTTGCCCGTCTCCTCACGTATGCGGCGGAGAGTTTCGCTGTCGGCGGCAGCCCTGCGTTCCGCACGTATCCCCGTAACGGACAGGGTAACAAGGAGTACCGCAATACCGCTCATTATAAGCAGGTCACCATTTTCAAAGCCGAATTTGTCACGCGATATCCACATCAGCACAGCGCCTATGCAGAAAAGGATACTGCAAACCCTCAGAAGCACGGGCTTGCGTTCGCGGGGTATATAGATCGATCTTTTTTCATCGCTCACTGTATCGTTCCTCCGCTCGGTTTACTGTTCGTTCGGAATGTTTTTCTTTCCGCGTTTTTTCATCGACTGATCTGCCGAAAAGGACATCGTGAACAGTCTGTCTGTGGTGAACATTCTCACTGCAAGGAACATACATACCGCAAAGAATACTATCTGGTACACAAGTCCTCCCCAGAACAGAAGCATATTGCCGTTCATAAGATTTGTAAGCGCGGTGTAGGTGTGGGTAAACGGTATCGCATAAACAATTATTTTAAACACGGTGGACATTTCGTTTACGTCCATAAACATTGTGATGAAAAACGGTATCATTACCGCTATCATTATTGGCATGATAAGGGTCTGGACGGATTTTACATCGGTAGCCATTGCTCCGAGAATAAGGGAAATTGCCAGTCCGATAGCAAGTGTAAAGAAAAGCTGTAATGCAAAAAGCACATAGCTCATCGGAGTAAGGGAAATACCAAGCTCGACCATTGCCTGACCTACGCCGGTTATGCCCTCGCTCATTGCCGCCATGTCTACCGACGGCATATCGCTTGCGGCATTGGACATTTCGCCGACTGCGCTGCCCATCATGCCGATCATGTAGAAAGCAAATCCCACTATCATAAACAGCGCGTTCAGCAGAGCCGAGATTACCGCCGCCACCATTTTTGCGGACAGAACGGTCATTCTTGAAACAGGGGCGGACAAAAGTGTCTCAAGGGTCTTGTCGATTTTTTCCGTGGATATAGCGGTCATTATCATCTGGGCAGCCATGAGAAGAAGGAAGAATATCGCAAAGGGCGCGATCATGGACTGCATCATGGATATTGCTCCCAGTGCGGAAGCGGATACCTGCGCGGTTTTGCCGTCGTTTACGGTGTACTCCACCGTCGTCATAGGCTCTCTTATAAGAGCGATCTCTTCCTCGGTAAGTCCGTAATTGCTGCTCATTACCTCGTCCATGCAGACGTTCTGGATCTCGCTTATAACCTCCGAACCCGAAATAGTGCTCATGGAGGAAGCAAGTCCCGCCGTTGACATCTTGCTGACAAATTTTATCAGCGCAGGTTCTTTTTTCACCGTAATGCTCTCACCGTAGCCCTGAGGGATAATTACCGCGTTTTTGATGTCAAGCCTTTCAAGCTCGGCGGCGTAGTCGTCGCTTTCAAATGTAACGTAATTTATTTTTGTGGACTGTGAGGCGTCGATCTTTTTCAGCACCTCCGCGGTGAAATCGCTGTCGTCCTGATTGCAGAGGGTTATCGTAGAGGTGTCGAAGCCCTCCTCCATTGCGCCGCCCATGATCTGTCCCATAACGATAAGCAGCACCATTGTGAAAACCATGCTGATGATCGCCTGCTTTGTGATAAGCTCTCTAAGCTCCTTTTTAAGCAGATTACCGAACTTCATTGTCCTTCACCACCCTTTCAAAGACTTCTTCAAGGTTAGCGGCTTCGTACCGCTCCTTAAGCTCGCTGATCGCTCCCACCACCATAAGCTTTCCGCCTGTCATAATTCCCACGCGGTCGGAAACGTACTCAATTTCAAGCATATTGTGGGACGAAAGCAGGAATGCCATATGCTGTTCCTTGGCAAGATTTTTTATCATCTTGCGTATTTCAAGAGCGTTGATAACGTCCAGACCGGAAGTAGCCTCGTCCATTATGGCAAGTTTGGGTTCGGTCATTACCGCTCTTGCAAGCAGGAGCTTCCTTATCATACCGCGTGAATAGCCTCCGATCTTTTCGTCCAGACGGTCGCCCAGACCGCATATAGCCCTGCCCCGCTCAACGTATTTGTCGAGCGTGTCCTTGTCCTTTGCGAAAAGTCCCGCCATAAATTCAAGGTAATTCTTTCCCGTCATGGTTTTGTAGGCTCCCGCCTCGTCGGGAAGATAGGTTATGTTCTCCCGAACCTTGTCGGGATTTTTTACTATACTGTAGCCCGCCACCTCGGCGTCTCCCGCCGTGGGCTGGATAAGTGTGGATATCATTCTGATGGTGGTGGTTTTGCCCGCTCCGTTAGGACCTATCAGGGCAAATATCTCGCCCTCGTTAACGGTGAAGCTTACCCCGTCCGCGGCGAAAACGTCTTTCTTGGGGTACTTTTTGGAAAGCCCCTTGACCTCAAGAACTGCTGCCATATAAAAACTTCCTTTCCTATCAGAAGCAAGAAAATCAGAAGCAAGAGATTTTCAGCCTCTGCAATATTTTGATATAATTGTATTAAGCGACTAACACAATAATACTACAAATTTCCGATTTTGTCAATTGACTATAATGTACAATAAACTGTCATACTGTGCGTGTATTTTGTATGTGTGAGACACCGCAAACCAAATTATGTACGCCGTAACTGTGCCTTAACTCTTTTATAATAATATCATGCTTTATAATAAAAAGCAATACTATAGTATTAAAAAGTGTATAACCTTATTGAAATCTGATAAAATTACTTAGAGAAAGGGTGAGGAAAATGTCAAGATCCACAAAGATCTCTAAGCAGAACGAATACAAGTACATTCAGCTTGGTCTGAACATCGCCTACTATAGAAAGCTTCAGGGCTTCACTCAGGAGGAGCTTGCGGAAGCGGCAGGGATAAGCCGTTCCCATATAAGCGCCATAGAAGCCGCAAATATCGTCCATAACGTTTCCTTGGAGGTGATTTTCAACATTGCCGCCGCCCTCGGAACCGAGCCGCACAAGCTGCTGATATTCAGGGACTGACCAAACTAATAAGCGTCAGTATTTGCGCTCATAGTATAATTTGAAGCAAAGCGTGCAGATCGCCATAACCATAATAACTCCCGCCAGTATCATTGTTATTTCCTGCGAGAAAAACGAGGAAATAATTGCTCCGAGACAAACAATGTAAGTTGTTGCGGCAAAGCTGCCGCTTGCGGTTTTTTCGCGGATAAGCGCATAACGTTCGTCTTTGGATTTTCTGTATAATTCTTCAAGCTTTTTTTCGTCAATTCTAAGCATATAAAGCCTGACAGCCTGAAATGCTCCATATCCCAGCAGAACTAAACTCATACCGCCTCCGAAGCCCCTTGTGAAGCCGCTTGCGCTTTCTTTGAATGCGGAGAAAATCCAATATACAGCATCCAGAAAAACTACTGCTGCAAAGGTCAGAAACGTTTTTGCGGCAAGGTCTTTTTTAAATTTTTCCATAGTTGCCCTCCATTAGTATTTTCTGCGGTAATAAAATTTAAATGCGGCTTGAACAAATGTGATCACCATAATTATTGCAATAATGGTATAGAATACCGTTTTTGAGAAAAATGACGCAACCATTGCCGCAAATCCCAAAAGGATAATGACCGTCCTAAAAGAAGCGGAATTGGTTTTTTCGTAAATGAGCCGCTCCCGCTCGTCGGTCTCCAGAATGTAAAGCTTTTTCAGCTTTTCGTCATTTTTTAAAGCGGCATGATATCTGTAAATAGCTATCGCCATAAGAGTTATTATTGAAGCGCACGCACCAGTTCCGAAGCCGTTGCTCAGGTCACTTGTGCTTTCTTCACCGAACAGTGCGGTTATTTCAATAATGTTTAAAACTACCAATACTATAATTGCAGCGATAAGAACAGCTCTGTAAATGTTAAGAGTTTTTTGGACCTGCTTTCTGAAATCTTCCATAAGCTGCTTCTCCTTTATTAATAAAGCTTAATATTTGTTTGTCCCTTTGAGGGAATTTTAAAATTAAGTAATTGCCGTATTTAAACGGTTGTACTGCGTGCAAACCGCCGCGGGAAGTTTCTGTCTGTTTCAGACTTTTCTGCGGTAATAAAAACGAAATCCCTCTTTTACAAAGATAAGCGTCAGCATGACCGCAATAAGCGTATAAAACACCGTGTCCGAAAAAAATGAAGCGCCCATTGCGGCAAGCACAACAATACAAAGTATAGCCTTGAATGCGGAGACGTCCGACTTTTCGCAGATAAGCTTTTTCTGCTCGTCTTTCTCGGCGGTATAAAGCTTTTTCAGTTTTTCGTCATTCTTTAACGCCGTCGAATATCTTAAAATATTAATTGCCATAAAGGCTATCACTCCCGCGCAGAAGCCCGTTCCGAAATTTGAGGAATTATTTTCGCCGCCGAACATTTCCACAGCGCTGAAAATGCTCCACAGTGCAATAGCCGCAGCCAGTGCTGCTATATAACCGGCAAGAGTTTTTTTAGCCTGCTTTTTTAAATTTTCCATCATTTTTCCCTCCTGTACGCAAAGGGGTTTTCCTTTCTGACCATACAGAACATTGTCCATGCTACCCACAGGCTTGCGGACATACCCTGCACAAAATCCAGCGCATTGTCTGCGGCTTGGGACAGTTCCAAATCTCCGTGCTCAATAAACATCGCCGCGCACCATGCTAAAAGTATCGCCTGCATTGCAATTTTAAAACCTCTTTTTTGGTAATTTCTTTCTGCGAAGCATTTCATAATGATATCTCCTTTCGGTTATAGGTCGGACAGGTTGGAGAAGTCAAATACATCTTCAATTGTCAGTCCGAAATATTTTGCGATCTTATATGCCAGCACAAGTGAAGCCGTGTATTTTTCACATTCCAGCGAGGTTATTGTCTGTCTTGTTACCCCCACCGCGTTTGCAAGCTCCTCCTGCGAGATGCGGCGTTCCTTGCGAAGCTCCTGTATTCTGGTTTTCAAGGTACACCTCCGTCTTTTTGCTTTTGTATAGTTTGCTTTGCAATTTTAGTATAGCACGCTTTGCATTTTTTGTCAAGTACACTTTGCAATTTTTTTATATTTGTGTGTGTTTCACAATATCATTTTTAAAAATTAAACATAA
>CAMWVO010000172.1 GCA_947177695.1 uncultured Clostridia bacterium | reverse complement strand
CTTCCCCGTAAGCCTGCCTATGATGGGAGAAATAACGTCCCTTAACGCCTCGGTGGCGGCGGGAATATTTATGTACGAAGCCGTCAGACAAAGGCGGGGCGGCGTTTAGATCGGAAATACAGAAAATTTCAAGTTATGGAAAAACTTGTTCAAAAATAAATGATGGGAGAGCTGCGGTTTGTCTGATGGAAAATACTCGGTTGACGATATTCTCAGCGAATATTCGGGCAGCGTTGGCACAAGCGGCGCAAACAGCGATATAAATATTGACGACCTTATCGGCGGGTTCGCCTCCGGCGATATGGACAGCGTTAACAACTCGATAAGCGAGTCCGCATACCGTTCCGAGGACGACCGGATCGGAGATTTCGACGAGCCTTACGGTACGCACGACAGCTACGGCGGGGACAATGCGGTCAATGCCGGCAGTACGGCGGATAAGACAGGCGAAAGGGACAGCTTTACAGGAAAATACGACAGGCTTCTTTCCTCGGTATCGTCTGTAAAGGAACGGGGAGATGAGATACCCTACACTCCCGCGCCAAAGCCCGACAGGTCTTTCTCCGAAAAATTCGAGGAGCCCAACCTTTACGGCGACAAGGAGGAGGACGAGGAGGACGACGAAAAGGCAGGCATTGCCTCGCTGTTCAAAAAGCGCGTCCGTCCTAAAAAGCAGGAGCCTGCTCCGAAGCCCGCGGCAAAGCCTGCGGCTCCCGCAAAGGCGGAGGCTCCCATACAGAGCCTGTCGGCGGAAAGTCCCAGGTCTGTGGACGACCCCTTTGAAAAGTATTCCTCCATAAACGACAGCAGTCTGGACGATATCCTCAGCGAATATTCGGGAACAAAAAAGAAAGCAGCCGCAAACGAAGCCGCTCAGAATACACAGCACAAGAGCATTACGGATTTTTTTACCAAGCTCGTCCCCAAGCCCGACAGCTCGGAGACGGGCGTTACAGGAAATACAGAGCTGCTGGACGGAATGATAAAGGCGAAGCGGGAGCGGATATCACGTACCCAGCACGTCTCGCCGATAGAAAGAAAGTCGATCTCGGATATAGATCTGGATCTGGACGGGAAGATACTGCCCGATACGGCGCAGCTTCCCGATACGGAGCAGCAGAGCGAGCTGGAAAAGATAAACGCTTTGAAAGAGCGCAGAAGCAAGAAGATAAAGGACTTCGTGCTTGTGGGCGACGAGGAGGACGTCTCGGAGGACGAGGAGGGTATCGGAAACGAACCCGCCGTTATTGACGATTTCGAGAACTTCAACGACGCGCCCTCGATAGCTCACGATATAGCACAGCTGAAGGGCAGCCTTATACTGCGTCTGTTCGTACTTATAATATGCTTTGCGGCAAGCCTTTATATCGCTTTTGCAAACGATACTCAGGCTCTGCCCATCATGGATCTGCTCAATAAAAGGACAGAGACCAACACGTATCTTTTCGTGAACGCCATAATCGGACTTCTTGCCTGCTTTGCAAGCTATACGGTGATATCCTGCGGACTGTCAAAGCTGCTGTCCTTTAAGGCGGACTGCGACAGCCTGTGTGCGGTATCGGCGGTGTCCTCCATCGCTTCGGCAATGATAATGTTCGCGAACGGAAATCTTGTCAAGGGAAGCTCTGTACACGTCTATATTCCCGTTGCTGTGGCTTCGCTGCTGTTCAATACTCTGGGCAAGCTCTTTATCGTAAGCCGTACCCAGAAGAGCTTCCGCTTCGTTTCGGGAAGCGGGGACAAATACGCCGTCTTTCCCGTTGAGAACGAAGAGACCGCCCAGAGCTTTACAAGAGGCGCGCTCAGCGATTTCCCCAGACTTGCGGCAATGCGCAGAACCGAGCTTATCTCGGACTTCCTGAAGACCTCCTATTCGGGCGACAGCGCAGACCGTTTCTGCCGCGTGTTCACTCCGATAGCGCTGGCGGCGGCGGCGGCGATAGGTCTGATCGCAGGCTTTATGGGCAGAACGGAGCACGGCTCCTCGTCGATGTTTGTGGGCATTTCCGTATTTGTGGGAGTGGTCGCTATCTGCGCGGGCTTCTCGATAATGCTGGTGGTAAACCTGCCTATGCTGAGAGCCTCGGAGAAAAATTCCGAACTGCAGGGCGTTGTCATCGGCTACGACTGCGTGGAGGAATTTGCGGAGACAAACAGCGTCCTTGTTGACGCAGAGCAGCTTTTCCCCGCGGGAAGCGTAAGGCTTTCGGCGATAAAGGTTTTCTCGGACACGCGCATAGACGAAGCCATAGTGGAGGCGGCAAGCCTTACCACACAGGCGGGAAGTATCCTTAAAAATATGTTCTACGACATAATCGCAGGCAAAACGGAGCTTCTCAATCCAGTTGAAAGCTATATTTTCGAGGACTCCATGGGTCTGTGCGGCTGGATAAACAACAAGCGCGTGCTTCTGGGAAACAGAGAGCTGATGATAAACCACAGTATCGAGGGCATACCTCCGCTGACAAAGGAAAAGGAGTATACCGAAAACGGAAGATACGCGGTGTATCTGTCAATTTCGGGAGAGCTTTCGGCAATGTTCCTTGTGGAGATAATACCCACAATGGAGGTAAGGAACGCGTTCCACGACCTGCAAAGGAACGGGGTCTACGCAATGATACGCACGGTGGATTCGCTTGTGTCAATAAACAGGCTGTCCGAGCTGTTCGAGGTCTCCCCCGAATATCTGAAGCTGATACCGTTCCGCGTACACGAGCAGTTTGCCGAGACGACGTCCTATCAGTTAAGGCACAGGGCTACACTTGCCTGCTCGGGAAGATTTGCCGCGTTCACGTCGCTGATACTGAGCTGCCGCCATATGAAAACAACTATAGGCTTCGGCATAGGCTTGCAGGCGGTTTCAATGCTGCTGGGAATACTCATCTGCCTTGCGATGGTGGTAATCGGAAGCTATCAGGAGATATCGGTCTCAATGGAGATACTGTACAATTTTATCTTTACCGCAGTGCTTGTGGTTTTCCAGCTTTTCAGGAGGAACTGAGGCGACGGAAATTCGTGATATCGGTACAGACCTAACAGGCTGCGCAAATGTCTGCACAGCCTGTTTTTGTTTTGACCGGCACGCAAAAAGACTTTAATACACTTACGCAAGAACCCGATAAGGGTCGGGAAAGGAGTTTTGATATGAGTACTTCAAAACAGCCCGCATGGCTTGACAATGCAATTTTTTACGAAATATACCCCCAGTCCTTCCGGGACAGCAACGGCGACGGCATAGGAGATTTCAACGGAATAATCTCAAAGCTTGACTACATAAAAGAGCTTGGCTGCAATGCCATATGGATGAACCCATGCTTCGAGTCGCCTTTCGGGGACGCGGGGTACGACGTTTCCGACTACTATACCGCCGCGCCCAGATACGGCACCAACGAGGACTTGAAGCGGCTTTTTGAGGAAGTCCACAAGAGGGATATGCACATTCTGCTTGACCTTGTTCCGGGGCATACCTCCGTGGAGCATAAATGGTTCAAGGAGTCTCTAAAGGCGGAGAAAAATCAGTACACTGACCGCTATGTCTGGACGGACAGCATCTGGGAGGAACCCCAAGGCATGGGCTGTATCCGCGGCATTTCCGACAGGGACGGCTCCTGCGCGGTGAATTTTTTCTCCCACCAGCCCGCGCTGAATTACGGCTTCTATAAGTGCGACAGACCGTGGCAGCAGTCTGCGGACAGCGAGGGGGCAAGGGCTACTCTTGAGGAACTGAAAAATATTATGCGCTTCTGGCTGAAAACGGGCTGCGACGGCTTCCGCGTGGACATGGCGGGGTCGCTTGTAAAGCAGGACGAGGACGGCAAGGGTACGATAAAGCTCTGGCAGAACGTCCGTGAATTTCTCGACAAGGAGTTCCCGCAGGCGGCAATGGTCTCCGAGTGGGGAGAGCCTGACAAATCTTTGCAGGGCGGCTTCCATATGGATTTCCTGCTGCACTTCGGACCGTCCCATTACAACGACCTGTTCCGCTGCGAAGAGCCGTTTTTCTCAAACCGCGGCAAGGGGGACGTTTCCGAGTTCGTGAAAAAGTATGTGGAGAATTACGAAAAGTCCGAGAAAAAAGGACTTATCTGCATACCCTCGGGAAATCACGATATGGACAGACTTGCCCGCAGTATCCACGGCGGCAATCTGAAAATCGCATTTGCGTTTTTGATGTCAATGCCCGGCGCACCCTTTATTTATTACGGCGACGAAATAGGTATGCGGTACGTTGAAAATCTCGTCTCGGTGGAGGGCGGCTACGGCAGGACAGGTTCGCGCTCACCCATGCAGTGGGACGATACCGCAAATGCGGGATTCAGCTCCGCCCCTGCGGAAAAGCTCTACATAAAGCAGGACGACAGCTCCGACCGTCCCACGGTAAAGGCTCAGCTTGCAGACAAAAATTCTCTTTGCAATGAGATAAAGAAGCTTATCGGAATACGTCAGTCCCATGCGGCTTTGCAGAGCAAGGGTGAGATAGAGTTCCTGTACGCCGAAAAGGACGCATATCCCCTTGCGTACCTGAGAAGCGCGGGAGAGGAAAAAATTCTTGTGATAATAAATCCCGCCGGCAGGGAGGTATCCTTTGAGTGCGGATATTCTCCTAAGGAGAGCATATACTCGTTCGGCGGAGAGATCGGGTCAGGCGGCGGCAGAATAACCGTGCCGCCTTGCTTTGCGGGATACTTTGAGGTATAAAAAGTGCGGTCGGGCGGGTCTGCGTCCGACCGTTTTTCTTGACAACAGCGCCTGAAATTGTTATAATCTAACTATGTACAAAAACAAGGGAGTGAATGCCGTGAAGCCGAAAGCAATAATATTTGATATGGACGGAACTCTGCTGGACAGCCTTTCCGTATGGGCGGATTCAGACCGTGAATTTCTTGCGGGACTGGGCTATGAGTACGACCCGAAGCATTCCCTTGCCATGAAAACCATGCACTTCGATTCCGCCTGCGAATATCTTGTGCGGGAATTTTCCCTGCCCCTGACCGCAGAGGAAACAGGCAGAAGGATACTTGAGATCGTTGAGGAGCATTACATAAACGAAATTCCCCTTAAAGACGGCGCAGAGGAATTTCTCGCCGCCGCCAAAAGCGCGGGAATAAAAATGTGCGTTGCCACGTCAAACAAAAAAGCTCTTGCGGAGATTACTCCGCAAGAGCTTTTATTAATTATCTTAATATTTAACAGAACAGCCGACGCCGATAGAACCGGGACCTACGTGGCTTGAAACGCTTAAAGAAAGTGGGCCGATAAGCTCTAATTCAACGTCAGGAATTGACGCTTTTAACTCTTCTT
>CAMWVO010000171.1 GCA_947177695.1 uncultured Clostridia bacterium | reverse complement strand
CTGCGGGGGTATATATCTTTGCAAATTTTGAAATAAAATCTTCCGACTTTGATTTCCGAGAGCTTGCATTTTCCACCAAATCCAAAATTTTTGATACAGTTGATTCGCCGAATTCCTTTGTTGTACGAACTTTCAGCACCCCTGTCATATTAATACAGCCGCTGATTATTTCGTCGCCAGACTTCACTTCACGAGGTAAGCTTTCACCTGTCAAGGCTCCCGTGTTAAGGCTTGATTCACCCTCCGTAACAATACCGTCTATAGGCACTTTTTCCCCAGGCTGAACAATTATAATGCTGCCTACCTCTATCTCGTCGGGGTCAACCTGTTCCAGCTTTCCGTTCCGCTCAACGTTTGCGTAATCGGGACGAATATCCATTAACTCGCTGATATTTCGGCGGCTTCTTCCCACCGCATAGCCTTGGAACCATTCGCCGACCTGATAGAAAAGCATAACCGCAATACCCTCAAGGTACTCGCCGTTTTCATAAACAGCCAACGCCATTGCGCCGATAGTTGCAACTGCCATGAGAAAATTTTCGTCAAAAACCTGTCCGTTTTTGATACCCTTGCAGGCTTTTTTCAAAATGTCATATCCGATAACAAAATAGTCGGCAAGGTAGAGCAAAAAGCGCAGTATCCGTCCCGCCGAGGGAAAAAGAATTTTGTCAATACGGTCAAAAATTTCCGCAGGCAGGAATTGCAAACCTAAAAGCATTGCCGCTGAAATAAGGATACGCATAAGCATGGTTTTCTGTTTATTTTTCATTCCGCCCTTTCTGCCGATAACAAAGCGGAGCACGGCGGCGGTTATTATTACAACGGAAAGCAGTATATTTACAATTAATTCTTGCATTTCAAAGCTCCTTTCAAGCATTTTACAAAAAGGACGCTCTTAAGCCTTTTCGGAACATTTAAGAGACGTCCTTTTCGGTGCTGTTGTCTTTAAATCAGATAAAGACCTCACAATCGGGTTCAACCTTTTTGCAAGCTTTAAGTACGTCCTGCATAACGGTTTCGGGAGCTTTGCCCTCTTCAAACTCAACTATCATTTTCTGTGTCATGAAGTTTACGGTAGCCGATTGAACGCCTGCGGTCTTGCGTGCAGCGTCCTCCATTAAATTTGCACAGTTAGCGCAGTCAACCTCAATTTTGTAAGTTTTTTTCATTTGTATCTGCTCCTTTGAATTTAATATATGAACGATTATTCATTTGTTAAATCGTTATGTTTACAGTATACACATACCATTGTTCAAAGTCAACAGTTTTAGCGGCAAACGTTCCGTTCGGGATAAAACTGTTTCCGTTCGGGATAAAATTATTTTTTCAGAAAATAAAAAACGGCGGTATTCCCGTAAAATACGGCAATATCGTCGTTTTTATAAATTCAATTTCTATATTGCTTTCTGTAAGCGGCAGGCAAAATCTGCATAACTTCCTTAAATGCGTTTGAAAACTTACTTTGACTTTCATAACCCACCGCTTCGGAAATTTCTGCAATGGTTTTATTGCTGTCACGAAGCAGGACAGCCGCTTGCTTCACGCGGTATTCTTTCATATATGAAGCTATCGGCGCACCGTAAACCGCTTTAAAAACGGATTTCATTGAAGAAGTATTTATCGGGTATTGCTTAGAAAGTTCCTCTATCGTAAACCTTTTGTCAAGATTTTCAGTAAGCTGTTTGTGAATTTCCTTTATTATCTCGACCTGTTCCGAAAAATATTTTGTAAGCTCTTTTTCTTCGGACACTTCAAGCATATCAAGAAACAGAAGAAGCTCCTGCACCTTTAACTTGAAATACGGTATGCACATTTTTGGGGGGAGGTCGTACATTTCCGAGAAAATGTGACTGATTTTTTCACTTGCAGGCAACGCCGTGACCTTTCCGTTTCCGCAGAATTTCTTTGTAATCTTTACTATATCAATTCCTGCGTCATTTATTATCTCTGGCATATCAGCCGCAAGCTTTTCAATATCGACCGAAATAGCCATTCCCTCATAAAAACCTAACGGCAAGCTCATTTCAGACTCGGCACAAGTATCTAACATATGCAGCGATAAATCTCCTGAACCCAAGTAAATACTTAATCCGTCTTTCAGTTCCCAGCCCATTCTTCCGTTCCTGCAATGATTGATTTGTATAACGGAATGCATGGGTTCGTGGTGAAAAGAAAATCGGCTTGCACGAAATTGATTTAATGATATCTCTATTCCTGAGAAAACAGGAAATATTTTTGTAATTCCAACACCATCCGAAAAGCTGTTAAAATGCTCTGTTTGGAGCACCGCTTCGTCCTGACAAAGCTGATGTGTTTCAACAAATAATTCTCCTTTTGGAATATACTTTAATTTTTCTTCAAATTCAAGCAAATGGTCGTCGTTTATCATTTTTACACACTCCTATAAACGTTGTTTGAACTATAAAAAATCCCAAACAACATTTGATGCTACTCTTTATAAAAATTATATTTATGGACATTGTAGCACAAATTTTGATAAATTGCAAGCATTAAATTGCAGACACCCGACAATAGACAGATTTTATAATTTTTTACCTATTGCAGTCTGTTGGAATTATTGTATGACAATTCCAGATAAGCATTGCAGGATATGCGTGTATTCCTCACTTTTATGATTGAATAATGTATTGCATATTCACATTATTTATGGCATTATATAAAAAGAAATTACACTAAAACGGAGGTATATATGAAACACGTTAAATGCTATATTCACGAATATCCAAGACCGCAGTTTGTCAGAAGCGACTGGCAGAACCTTAACGGAGAATGGGATTTTGCTTTCGGAAATGAGGTTACTGAAAATGATGCGGTATCGGGAAATTTACCCCGAAAAATCAATGTGCCGTTTACATACGAAACTAAACTGAGCGGAATAGAAGATACCGCTCAATACCATATTGTCTGGTACTCACGCAGAATAACGGGCAAGCAGGGAAAGCGGACAATAATAAATTTTGAAGGCGCAGACTATGACACCGAGGTTTATGTGAATTCTGAATTAGTCGGTAAACACCGAGGCGCTTACAGCAGATTTTCGTTTGACGTTACGGATTATTTAAATGATGACGGAGGCATTTTAAGCGTTAAATGCATTGATCTTGACTTATCTGTCCAAATGCGGGGGAAGCAAAGGTGGGAATCTTCAAGCTATGGCTGCTGGTATGTCCAGACAACGGGAATATGGAAAAGCGTATGGCTTGAATACGTTGATGATACTCACCTAACCAAGCTGAAAATCACTCCGAATTTAGCCGATTCCTCGGTTGCTTTTGAAATAGGCGTAAGCGAACCTGCCTATGATGTTGACGTTTGCATTGAGGTCAGCATTAACGGATCAGCGGTGCAGACCGCTTCAATTTCGGCAAGAGATATTGATAACTCAGTTTCGGTCAGGCTTGACAGCGGAAATGTCACACATCGGATAGAATTATGGAGCATATGGAATCCTGCGCTTTATGACGTGGAAATAACTGTACGCAAAAATGGAAGTACAGTCGATAAGGTCGGAAGTTATTTCGGATTCAGAGAATATACCGTAAAAAACGGCAAGATATTACTTAACGGCGAACCGTTCTATTCAAAGCTTTTGCTTGACCAAGGTTATTGGAGCAAATCGGGTATGACGCCGCCTGACGAAGCAGCGCTTTCGGAGGATATACGTCTTGCCAAAGAAATGGGTTTTAACGGGGTCAGAAAACATCAGAAAAATGAGGACGAACGCTTTTTTTACTATGCGGATATAATGGGATTTGTTGCGTGGTGCGAAATGCCATCCAACTATTGGTTTAACGACGAAGCTGTAAAAAACATTTCAGCCGAATGGACAGATATTGTTATACAGAATTACAATCACCCGTCGCTGGTAACTTGGGTTCTTTTCAACGAAAGCTGGGGAGTGGGCAGTATATCGTCAAATTCCAAACAGCAGAATTTTGCGGTAAGCCTTTACTACATGACCAAAAGCATTGATACTATGCGTCCGATCATTTCAAACGACGGCTGGGTGCATACCAAAAGCGATATTCTGACAATTCATCATTATGAGCAACGCGGCGATCGGCTTCTATGCTTGTATGACAGCAGGACAAAGCTGACGGAGGGTTATTCAAAAAATCCTCAGAAGCTTCCATTTGCGGACGGATTTTCTTATGAGGGTCAGCCTGTTATTTTTACAGAAATCGGCGGTACACGTTATTCGCAAAGCGGTTGGGGCTACGGTGATTCTGTTCAGAACGGCGATGAGTTTCTAGTGCGTTTTTCTTCCCTTATAAAAGCGGTGGAGGCAATAGACATAAGCGGGTATTGCTATACTCAGTTGACAGATGTTGAGCAGGAAACAAACGGCTTGCTTACTGCGGAAAGAAAAGTAAAGGTCAGCATAGATGAGATTAAAAAAATCGTGATGTAAACTTCAAAAGCGTTTTGGACGCACTCCCGTTTTCTGCAAAAAAACATTTGAAAAATAATGCTCATCAGCGAAATTAAGCTTAAAAGCAATTTCCTTTATCGACAGAGAAGTGTTTTTCAAAAGAAGCTTTGCAGTATCTATTTTTCTTGTAAGAATGTAGTCGTAAGGCGTTATATCATAGCTTTTTTTGAAAACCCTGTTGACCTGCGACTGAGATAAATTCATATGCTTTGATATTTGCGCAATGCTTAGCCGTTCATAAATATTTCGGTCTATATATGACTTGACAGCCGCCGCATTATCATTGATACTGCGGCGGCTGCGTAAGGTCAGATTTTCTGATATCTTTATCAGCAGCTTATGGAATACCAGTGAACACCGCGAATAAATTTCGTTGACAGACAGCTCCTTGTTCTCGCAAATATCGAGGAATTCTCTGAAAAAATCAAATGCGTCAAAATTTTTAACGATAAGTATTCCTATAATTCCGTAAATATGGATCAGTTCATCACACAAAGAACCGTTGATATTAAACCATATTTTTTCAAACGGATCATTAGGCTCAGAGCAATAATTGTGGTTTGTACCCTTTGGAAGAATATAAACGTCCCCAGCGCATGGATAATTGGTTTTTCCGTCTACAGTAACTATTCCCTCGCCCTTCATTACATACTCGAAGCAATGTATATGAGAATTGCTGCGGACTATGTGATATTTCGGGTCGGGATAAGTTATACCTGCCATTTCAATGTAAAACGGAGTGTTCTGTTCTGCAAAGCTCTGACCAAATGATATTATATGTTCCATAGCAATTTTCCTCACTTTGATAATTTATTTACATTGTAGCATATATTGCATTGGATTTCAATAGGTTGAAAAAATATAAGT
>CAMWVO010000170.1 GCA_947177695.1 uncultured Clostridia bacterium | reverse complement strand
GCTCCCCCTCGAAATGCTTTCGCATTTCTCACCCCTTTCACCGTTTCGGACGAAAGGAGATTTCGCGCTCTGCGGAGCGCGACCAAAGGGCTCCGCCCTCTGGACTTCTGCGAGCTGGGCTCAGCTCGACCAGCTGATGTCGGCGGCTTTGCCGCCTGTTGTGTTCGCAAGTTTGCGGGGCGTTTCCCAAATAAATTTAAAAAATTTTCTTAAAAACCCTTGACAAACCCAAAATGCGGTGTATAATATAATTAGCACTCAAAGAAAAAGAGTGCTAACACATGATCGGGTCAAGTGCTAATATCCATAAAACCCGCCGATTTTTTTCAAGGAAGTGATAGTTCTGCTGGACGAAAGAAAACGCCGTATTCTTGCTGCAGTGGTCGACGCATATATCTTGACGGGCGAGCCTGTAGGCTCAAAGGCTATTGCCGCTCTGCCGGATATCAGGGTCTCACCCGCTACGATAAGAAACGATATGGCAATGCTTGAACAGCTCGGCTATCTTGAACAGCCCCACACCTCGGCGGGACGTATCCCCACCTACAGCGGCTACCGCCTTTATATCGACGAGCTTATGAACGCGAAAACCCTGTCCGACGAAGAAAAAACTCTGCTTGACAACTGTCTGGACGTGGACGTTCCCACTGCGGACGCTCTTATCGAAAGCGCATCAAAGGCTCTCGCCGAGCTTACCCACTGCGCTACGGTGGTGAAAAATGTTGCTCCGAAATTTTCGGTCATCACCAAGGTGGAACTTATCCCAACGGGCAGACGTATGTATGTGCTGCTTATGGTGACGTCTTCGGGAAACATCAAAAACAAGGTGTGCAGACTGGAGTTCGATCTTACTAATGAGCAGATCGAATTTTTCAGCCGCTATATGGCGGAAAATCTTCAGGGAGTTTCGATCGAGGATCTGGACGGGGACACGATAGACCGTCTTGTGTCCGCCATGGGAGCCTACATGGTTACTCTTGCGCCGCTTCTGCAAGGTGTGTGTGAACTTGCGGAGGGCTTCAAGGATAACGAGATAAAGCTCCAGGGCGAGAAAAATCTGCTCGCGAGACAGGATATAAATTCCGACCAGATCGTGGAATTTTTCGAGAACAGGAACAAAGTTGTGAAAAATATGCTTGACGACAGCTTTGGCGACTTGCAGGTGCTGTTCGGAGAGGACGGCGGCTTCATTATCGAAAACTCCAGCATGATCGTCTCGAAGATCAAAAAGGACGGCAAAACCGCCGGTTCGCTGGGAGTTATAGGTCCCATGCGGCTTGATTACGCGAAAATTATTCCCTATCTTGAATACCTCACCGACAGGATTACAGACATAATATCCGACGACAATGAAGATGATAAGAATAATTAAAACAATTAAAACATAAGTACAGAGAAAGGAGCTTCCCGAATAATGATAGACGAGGAAAAGGACAGCTTGAATACAGAGGATACCCCCGAAGAGACCGAGGTCTCGGAAGCTGCTGAAGAGACTGCCGCGGTCGGTGAAACTTCCGATGTTGAAATTCCCGACGAGGAAATTTCAGAGGCGGAGGAAGATCCGACAGCGGTTCTTGAAGCAAAAGTAAAGGCTCTGGAGGACGCTGCCGCTGCCGACAAGGACAAATACCTGCGGCTTCTTGCGGAGTACGACAACTTCCGCAAGCGTTCGGTAAAGGAAAGGCTTGACGCTTCCGCGGACGCTACCGCAAAGGCGGCGCTGGAGGTAATTTCCGTTATCGACAACTTCGAGCGCGCTATGGCTGCGGAGTGCTCCGACGAGAGCTACAAAAAGGGCGTTGAGATGATCTACGGTCAGTTCACCGAGGTCATTAAGAAGCTGGGCGTTGAGGAAATAGACGCTCTCGGCAAGGAGTTCGACCCCAATCTCCACAACGCTGTAAGTCAGGTTGAGGACGAGAATTTCGGCGAGAACACCGTGTCTCAGGTTTACCAGAAAGGCTACAAGCTGGGCGACAAGGTGATAAGGTGCGCTATGGTTGTTGTGGCAAATCCGTAACTGCAAATAAAAACGCAATAAACGGACGGACACATTATCCGTCCATACGAAAAATATAAACTCTATACAGATAAAGAAAGGAAATGATCTTTATGGCAAAAATCATAGGTATCGACTTAGGTACAACAAACTCCTGCGTAGCCGTTGTTGAGGGAGGCAACGCTACCGTTATCACCAACGCCGAGGGCGGCAGAACAACTCCCTCCGTTGTGGGCTTCACAAAAACAGGTGAGCGTCTTGTAGGTCAGGTCGCAAAGAACCAGGCTGTTACAAACGCCGGCAGAACTGTTGCTTCCATCAAGAGACACATGGGCAGCGACTACAAGGTTGACATCGACGGCAAAAAGTACACTCCTCAGGAGGTTTCCGCAATGATCCTCCAGAAGCTGAAAGCTGACGCCGAGGCTTATCTCCACGACACAGTTACCGAAGCGGTGATCACCGTTCCCGCATACTTTACCGATGCTCAGAGACAGGCTACAAAGGACGCGGGTCAGATTGCGGGTCTTACCGTAAGACGTATCATCAACGAACCTACGGCTGCGGCTCTTTCCTACGGTATCGACAAGGAAGAGGATCAGACCATTATGGTTTACGACCTTGGCGGCGGTACGTTCGACGTTTCCATTATCGAAATGGGCGACGGCGTAACAGAGGTTCTTGCCACAGCGGGTAACAACCGTCTGGGCGGCGACGACTTCGACCAGAGGATCATCAACTGGATGATCGACGAGTTCAAGAAGTCCGAGGGTATCGACCTTTCCGGCGACAAGCTTGCAATGCAGAGACTTAAGGACGAGGCTGAAAAGGCTAAGATCACACTTTCCGCTACTCCCTCCGCTTCTATTTCAATTCCTTATATCACCGCGGACGCAACAGGTCCCAAGCACCTGAGCATGGAGCTTTCTCAGGCTAAGTTCAACGAGCTTACCAGCGATCTTGTACAGTCCACAATGGGTCCCGTTAAGCAGGCTCTTTCCGACGCAGGCTTAAAACCCTCCGATATCAAGAAAGTTCTTATGGTAGGCGGTTCCTCCAGAATACCCGCCGTTCAGGACGCTGTAAAGAGCTTCATGGGCATGGATCCCTTTAAGGGTATCAACCCCGACGAGTGCGTTGCTCTCGGCGCTGCATATCAGGGCGGTATCCTTTCCGGCGACGTTGACAAGGAAAACGCTGTGCTGCTTCTTGACGTTACTCCCCTTTCCCTCGGTATCGAGACTGCGGGCGGCGTATGCACAAGAATGATCGAAAGAAACACCACTATCCCCACAAAGAAATCGCAGGTGTTCTCCACATATGCTGACAATCAGACTGCTGTTGACATCAATGTTCTTCAGGGCGAACGTGAATTTGCCAAGGACAACAAGCAGCTCGGCGTATTCCGTCTGGACGGCATTGCTCCCGCTCCCAGAGGAGTACCTCAGATCGAGGTTACGTTCGATATCGATGCAAACGGTATCGTAAACGTATCCGCAAAGGATCTGGGCACGGGCAAGGAGCAGAAGATCTCCATTACCGCTTCCACAAATATGTCCAAGGAGGACATTCAGAAAGCCGTTGACGAGGCTGCCAAGTATGCCGACGAGGACAAGAAGCGCAAGGAAGCTGTTGACGCAAAGAACGCGGGCGAGAACATGGTATTCCAGTGCGAAAAGGCTCTCACCGATTTCGGCGATAAGGTTTCCGAGGAAGAAAGGGCTAACATTCAGTCCAAGATTGACGCTCTCAAGGCTGCTAATGCCACCGACAACACCGAGGACATAAAGGCTAAGACCGAGGAACTCCAGAAAGCGTTCTATGAGGTTTCCCAGAAGGTATATCAGGCTGCGGGCGCGCAGGCTCAGCAGGACGGTGCAGCAGGCGCTGACATGGGCGGAGCTTCCGATGACAATAATGACGGCAACGGCGGAGATTTTGTTGACGCTGACTTTACTGAAAAGTAATTTACAACAGTAAGCTAAAGGGCGGAATATTTTCCGCCCAAAAGCTGTTTTAGAACAGATAAATATTGCGGGGACGGCAGACCCGTCCCCTACATAAGCACATGAAAGGAAATTCCCATATGGCTGATAAAAGAGATTATTACGAGGTGCTGGGGCTTCAGAAAGGCGCGTCCGAGGACGAACTTAAACAGGCGTTCAGAAAGCTTTCAAGAAAATATCACCCCGACTTTAACCCCGACAACAAGGAAGCCGAGGAAAAATTCAAGGAGGTCAACGAAGCATATGAGGTTCTGTCCGACCCCGAAAAACGCTCCCGCTACGACCAGTTCGGTCACGCGGGCGTAGACCCCTCCTACGGCGGCGGGGGCTTCGGCGGAGGTTTCTCGGGCGGCTTCGGAGACATGGGCGATATCAGCGACATTTTCTCCAGCTTTTTCGGAGGCTTCGGCGGCTCGTCAAGAAGCAATCCCAACGCTCCCAGACGCGGTCAGGACATTCAGAAAAGCGTTGTCATCAGCTTCATGGACGCCTGCAAGGGCACGACCGCGGACATTCATATTTCCAGAATGGAAAAATGTCCCGACTGTAACGGATCGGGCGCGGCGGCGGGTTCGTCGGCGGACACCTGTCCCGACTGTCACGGTACAGGTCAGGTCAAGGTCACTCAGCGCACGCCTTTTGGCATGATATCCTCCCAGAAGCCCTGTTCCAAGTGCGGCGGAAAGGGTACTATCATAAAAAATCCCTGCTCAAAATGTCACGGAAACGGTCGTATCAGCGTTGAGAAAACCATCAGCGTTTCAATACCCGCGGGTATTGACGACGGTCAGACTATCCGCAGCTCGGGTCAGGGTCACGGCGGAATAAACGGCGGTCCTGCTGGAGACCTGCTTACAACTATCACCGTTCGTCCCGACGCTATCTTCGAGCGCGACGGCTACGACGTTCATACCGAAATGCCCATAACCTTTGTTCAGGCGGCTTTAGGCGCGGAGGTGGAGGTTCCCACCATTGACGGAACTGTTTCCTACACTATTCCCGAGGGCACTCAGCCGGGAACGGTTTTCCGCTTCAAGGGCAAGGGTATCAAAAAGCTGAACCGCAGCGACAGAGGCAATCAGTTTGTTCATGTTACCATAGAAGTGCCGAGCAATCTTACCAAGAAGCAGAAAGACCTGCTCAGGGAATTTGACGGCTCTTTGGACGACAGCAAGAATTATAAAAAGCGCAATAGCTTTTTTGATAAGATCAAGCAGGCGTTTGAGAAATAAAAGCGGATAATTTTGATTTACGCGACTAACTACCGGGACGTTCAGGCGGCGAAGCCGCCGACTCAAAAAAGTTCGCCAGCCTTTCAAGGCTGCGAG
>CAMWVO010000169.1 GCA_947177695.1 uncultured Clostridia bacterium | reverse complement strand
GCTCGTTGCAGGACTGGAGGATTTCAAGCTTATGCATGATATCCTCAATGGAAAGCCGTTCCGCCAGAGCCTTTATCTTTTCAAGCTCGCTCGGCATACACACAAGCAAGTCCAGATTTTCGGGTACAGCCTTTGCAACCATCACATTTCTGAACTGTGCGATAAGCTCATCGCAAAGCTTCTGCATATCCTTGGACATACCGTAAAGCCTGTCTACCACGCCGATAGCCTTTGCAGTGTCGCAGTCCGCGGCGGCTTCCAGAATTTCAAACACAGGCTCGCGTCCCGCAATGCCTGCCGCTCCCGAAACAATGTCGAGAGTGACATTCTCCGAAAAGGCAATGCACTGGTCAAGCAGGGAAAGCGCGTCTCTCATGCCTCCGTCGGCTGTTTTTGCGATAAGCTCGGCAGCGACCGGATCTAAGGAAATTTTCTCCTGCTCGGCAACATACAGAAGCCGCTCGGTGATGTCCTTGGGAAGTATTCTGCGGAAATCGTACCGCTGACAGCGTGACAGTATCGTCGGCAGAACCTTGTGTATCTCGGTAGTCGCAAGAATAAACTTAACGTGCGGAGGCGGCTCCTCCATAATTTTCAGAAGCGCGTTGAACGCCTCCTTGGTGAGCATATGAACCTCGTCGATTATATAAATCCTGTATTTGCACCTTTCTGCGGTGTAGACCGCCCCGTCCCGCAGGTCGCGGACGTCGTCCACGCTGTTGTTTGAAGCCGCGTCTATCTCGATTATGTCCGAAAGAGCGTTGTCGTCCGCGTCGCGGCATATCTCGCATTCAAGGCAGGGATTTCCGTCAACTGGGTGCAGACAGTTCAGAGCCTTTGCAAGTATCCTTGCACAGGTGGTCTTGCCCGTACCGCGGGAGCCTGTGAAAAGGTAAGCGTGAGCGGTCTTTCCCGAAACTATCTGATTTCTCAGCGTAGTTGTGATATGGGGCTGGGAAACAACGTCGTCAAAGGTAGACGGACGGTATTTTCTGTACAGCGCCTTATACATATCCTGATCGCTCCTTTTTGATCACCTTATAATTTCGTCTCCATGCTCAAATCCTGCTTCGGAACGAAGCTTCATCTGCGGGTCGATCTCGTCAAACAGACCCACCGCTTCCGCAATATTGCAGTAGAATATCTTGAAGCCGTTCACGTCGTCCATGTTGCAGGTCAGGGCTTGACGGTAGTATTCCCTGCTTTTGTCCAGATCTTTCATCTGCAAATACGCCAGAGAGCAGCCCCCCAGCGCAAAGGAATAATTTTTCCCCTCGTCAACGGATTTGGTGAAGTATTCCAGAGCCTTTTCACCGTCGCCCTTTTTAAGGCAGGCGATACCCATGTCCGTATAGATAAAATCAAAATAGCAGTCCTTTTCGAGCAGGGTGTTGTAGCACTCCAAAGCCTCGTCAAACCTGCCGTTCTGGGTAAGACACCGCGCCGTAAGCAGGTATGTATCGCTGAGCTTCAGACCCTTATCCAAAGCCTCCTGAAAGTATTTCACGCCGTTTGAGGGATACCCCATAAGCTGATAGCATCGTCCCATATAGAAGCACAGAACCGAACGCCTGTCGTCGGGAAGCTCTTTTTCCTCAAGCCATTTGAATTTTTCAAGCGCGCCGTTAAGGTCGGACAAATGCATATCAATGACCGCTTCCCGCAGAAGCTTTGCGTCCGAACCGTAAAAGTATCCGAAAACCAGCGCCCTGTCAAAATTACCCAATTTGTTGATCTCGTATTCCGACCTGACACGTCCGAACGAATAGTACGCCCACCCTCCGAGAATGGCAGCCAAAGCGCCGCATATTATCGGCGGGAAGTAGTATATTTCGGCATTTTCAGCACCGTATCTGCGAATTGCGTACAGGCTTCCAATGCAAAGTCCCAGAAAGACGTGCGCCGCCAGCCATGGAATTATCCTGACAATAAATGCGGAAAATCTGTCCCACAGGCTTGGCAGACGTCTGTTGTAATTTTCACGCACAGCTCATCACCCTGAAAATAAAATATATCCGGTACATAGGTGTGCAGGCTTGCTGCGGCACACGAAACGTTCCGCTTAATGCTGCTCGGTTCCCCGCCTGACATGGTTCACGGTGTTCCGTTGCACAGGGCCCGCACACCTATATATCGGATAAATCCGTTTAAGTATCTAATATTATACCACACATTTTTCATTTTTGCAAGTATTTTTTCAAATTTTTTGAAAATACCCGCAGCTCGGACTTTTGTCTTTTTGAGTAAAATCGCGGCAATGCATAGAAAAGGCGGGGGGAAAGGCAGAGCCTTTATCCTTGCCGCCATACTTTGACAATAAGAATAAATTCTCTGCCGAGACGAAAGATACTTCTGTATCGCTATTCGCCCGATACCCCTGCCCTGCGATTTTACTTGACCAGTCCGCTGTTGTTTATAGCCGAAACAAGAGCATTTATTGAAGCAACGATAATATCCGTATGCGTTCCCGCTCCCCAGAATACGCCGTTTTCCGTTTCGATTCCCACATAAGCTGCCGCCTCGGAGCTTGAACCGTGCTCCAGAGCGTGCTCCTTGTATGTGGTAATGGTGTACTGTATTCCCAACGCGTCCTTGACAGCGTTTGATACCGCGTCGAGACGTCCGTTTCCGCTTGCCTCGCGCTTGATGATCTTTCCGTTGTACTCAACGTTTACGGTAGCGGTAATGCCGTTTTTCTGAGCGTAGTGCGCTTCGTCCACCTTAAAGAAGTCTGTTTTGTTCAGATAGCGGCTGCGGAATATCTCGTTGATCTCGTCGGGCATAAGCTCCTTGTGAGCGTGGTCGGAAACGCTCTTTACCGCGTAGCCGAAGTCCTCGCGCATTTTAGGAGGCATATCTATGCCGAATTTCTGTTCCATGAGGTAGCCGATACCGCCCTTGCCCGACTGGCTGTTTATGCGGATAACATCGCCCTCGTACTCTCTGCCCACGTCCTTGGGGTCGATGGCGAGGTAGGGGACAGTCCAGTGGGGCGGCTTCTTTTCCTCCAGCCACTTCATGCCCTTTGCAATAGCGTCCTGATGAGAGCCTGAGAATGCCGCAAACACCAGCGCGCCGCTGTATGGCTGACGCTCGTATACGTGCATACGTGTAACCTTTTCGTACAGCTCGGTGATCTCGGGCATATTGGAGAAATCCAGTTCGGGGTCTACGCCGTGGGTGAACATATTCATTGCAAGGGTAACGATGTCAACGTTGCCGGTACGTTCGCCGTTTCCGAAAAGCGTACCCTCGATACGGTCAGCTCCCGCCAGCAGACCCATTTCGGAGTCCGCAACAGCGCAGCCGCGGTCGTTGTGTGGGTGGAGGGATACGATAATATTCTCGCGGTTTTTCAGGTGCTTGCACATATACTCAACCTGACAGGCGTAAACGTGGGACATACTTTCCGCAACGGTTACGGGCAGGTTTATGATGACCTTGTCGTCGGCGGTCGGCTGCCAGATGTCAATGACAGCGTTGCATATTTCCAGCGCAAATTCGGGTTCTGTACCCGTAAAGCTTTCGGGGCTGTACTCAAAGCGGAAGTTTCCCTCGGTTTTCTCGCGGTACTCCTTGCAGAGCTTTGCGCCAAAGGTTGCAATATCAATAATTTCCTGCTTGGACTTTTTGAACACCTGCTCGCGCTGAGCGACAGAGGTGCTGTTGTAGAGGTGTACAACGGCATTCTTGCAGCCCTTTAACGCTTCAAAGGTTTTTGCGATGATATGCTCGCGGCTCTGGGTCAGCACCTGAACGGTAACGTCGTCGGGAATGAGGTTTCTCTCGATCAGAGCGCGGCAGAAAGCGTACTCGGTTTCGCTTGCGGCGGGGAAGCCGATCTCAATCTCCTTGAAGCCTACTTTAACGAGGCAGTTCCAGAACTCCAGCTTTTCTTCTAAGGACATGGGGATTATCAGCGCCTGATTGCCGTCTCGGAGGTCAACGGAGCACCATACGGGAGCTTTTTTCACACTCTCGTTCTTTACCCAGTCATAGCAGGGCTCCGGGGGCATAAAATAGCGTTTTTCGTAGCGGTCAAAGTTCTTCATGACAAATCTTTCCTTTCTTTTTTTGCGGGAGAGGCAGATGAGTTCGCAATAAAAAAAGCTCTCATCTCCGTCTCATACGAGACCTAAGAGATGAAAGCGTAAGCTTCCACGGTACCACTCTTGTTCGGACGCAAGTCCGCACCTCACCGCATCTCAATCTTTGGGATATCCAATGCGTATCTCTGTAACGGGAGAACCCGTTCCAACCTACTTGCAAAAGCTTTCAGCGGACTGCTCAAGGACGAGTTATAACCAAGCAGCTTTGCCGTCTTGCACCAAGCGGCGGCTCTCTGAAAAAGCGGTTCGGCTTTTGTTCCTGTCGATGCATTTGAATATTACAAAAGACATTATACCATGGAAATTTTTATTTGTCAAGGGGTAAATTAAAAAAATTACAAAATCATACGGAATTTTTGCCCGAACAGTATGCCGAAACAGCTTTTGCGGCAAATTCGGCAGTACCGTCTCCGACTGCTTTGTCGATGTTGCGCTTCATTCTTTTGTCGCCGACGTACATCTGTCCAAGACCGCAAAGTATCTCGTCGGTGCAGGTGTAGTAATTGTCGGTGATGAATTTTTGCAGTCCGGAGATTTTTTCGCGTGCTTCCTTGCTGTCAGGAGCGAGGTGCTTCACCGTGCCGATATCCGCAAAAATTTCCATAAGCTTTCTGGCGGTATCTTCAAGCTCGGCAGGGGATTTGTCTGAAGTCCTTGCTTCGTATTCCTCATACGCTTTCGTGCTGCCCCATTTCTCCTTGACTTCGGCTTTATAGCTGTCGATCTCGTCGCTTTTAAAAATATCAAAATTCATATTATTAACTCCTTTTTCACGAATTTCGCAGGCAAAGGAAATCAATTCTCCGATACGTTTTTGCTGTAACTCCAGCAGCTTTATCTGCCGCTTTAACGCTTCGTCGTAATCGAAATCGGGAGCGTCCAGGATATCCCGTATTTCTTTCAGGGAAAATCCTATCTCACGGAACATCAGTATGCTGTGCAGACGGCGCAGAGCCGTATCGTCATACAGTCTGTAGCCCGCCACGGTCAGCTGCGATGGTTTCAGCAGACCTATCCTGTCATAATGGTGAAGTGTGCGCACACTTACGCCCGTTCGTTTGCTTACCTCGTTTACCGTGTACATTCTACCGCTCCTTTCTCCTGCATTAACTATTATAAAGTATGACGATGGGGAAGAGTCAATGAAATAATTATAAACAATATTTTGATAATATGCGAACTCTATTAATATAAATTTTGATTTAACGCTCTAACTGTCGAAACGTTTCGGCGGCGTAGCCGCC
>CAMWVO010000168.1 GCA_947177695.1 uncultured Clostridia bacterium | reverse complement strand
TAATGAACGAACTGCAAGAGATATATTAAACCAAAGGCTTCTTGAGGGTTGAGCCTATCAGCCCTATTCCAAAGGTTTTAAAGCCTTATGCATCAATATTATTTTATAGGAGGTATTCAGTTATGGGTACAACAGAAATCACTACAAAGGTAGAACACATCAAGACATTGCAGACCATGATCGACGAACTCACCGCCGAAATGGAATCGGTCAAGGACGAAATCAAGAACGAAATGACCGCAAGAGGCGTTGAGGAAATGACGGTAAGCTGTTTCAAGATTAGATACAAGGAAGTAGCTTCCAATCGTTTCGACAGTGCCGAATTTAAGAAGACACATCAGGAGCTTTACGACCAGTATTGCAAGAAAACCGTTAGCAAGCGTTTTTCAATCGCATAAAGTTAAAGCCCTTGCAGAACGGCAATTCAGACAAGGGCAAGCAAACACCCGAAACTAAAAGGGCGGTTTGTATATATAGTATACTCCAACCGCCCTAATTTGTCAAGAAATATTTGGAGGTTTTTATTATGAACCATTTCAGACCCTTTGCAAATAGCTATGTGGAAATCGTACTTCCCCTTGAGGAAAAGACAGTTAAAGCTCTTGAGCAGTCGGCGTACGCCTACCTTCTGGACAATTTCAACTGCGAAAGTGAAAATCCCGCATATTCAAGCGTAGGTGTCACGCTGACGGTTGCATTTGATTTCAGCAGTATGGAGACGTTTTTCAGCCTTAACACGGTATGCCGGAGCGACGAGGGCATAGACGGCATAGGAGAATACAACATCACATTTGACGATGTGACGGCGACATATTTCAAAAATGAAGCACTGAAACATCTTAGAAGCAATCTTCAGAATATGATGGCTTGCAATATCGGCAAGATAGCAATATCCGCTTAATGGAAAATAATAACCGTTAATTTCTTTACTGGAAAATCGGTTGTTATATAATAGTGCAAATCGTCCCCTACCAAAGTTCTGATTTACACTATGTGTCACAATCCACAAGAGGGAAAATATATCGGCGTGTAGCCCCGAAATGGGGTTACATGTCCAATATGAGAGGAGTTTTTTTTAATGGAATATATTACACGGAAAATTGCAAGGGTTGAAGTTTGTAAGTTTTCTACAGATGACATTCGGAGAATTAACAACAGACCCGAAATGTGCGCTTATACCTGTCTGAACTGGCTTGACGGCTTCAGCAGTTGGATAGAGAGTGCTTATAACGGCAAGCTTTCCACCTATGAGGAAATGGCAGTAGAATTTAATGCTAACCGTTCAAGAAAGTTTGCTAAGTCTGACGGAAAAATTATCGACTATTGTCGTCTGATTAAGGAATATCTTAGCTTCATGTGTCAGCAGGATAATAATGGCAGGGGCTACACAATAAAAAGATTTAACGCTTTTACTGCGGGATATAAGGAGGTGTTTGCATAATGGCAAAACCGAATATAGGTACAATGATCGTTGACGGAGAATTGTACACCCTTATAGGCGTTGCTGAATTTCAGCACGTCATAAAGGAAGTCCCGTACAACGTGGAGCTTTACGTTAATAAGGTCAGAGACGGAGAAATTTCAAGGGACGTGTTAATACAGCGTACACCAGACCAGTGGACTAACAAAAATAAGTCACGGCTTATAGAAAGCATTTTAAAAAATTATCAAATAGGCGTAATATTGACCGCCTGCGGACGTTCTGACAGTCAGTGCTACAGCGTTAATTCCCTTGTGGACGGTGTACAGCGTACAACTGCATTAGTGGACTATGTGGACAATAAATTTGCTCTCAGCAGAGATATAGAGCCTATTAAATGCCGTTGGAAAAATGCACACGGGAATATCATTGAGGAAACCTTTGACATAAGCGGAAAGAAATTTCGGCATCTCCCGCCCGTATTGCAGAAGCGTATACTTGAATACAAGATAACGACATATTCATATGAGAATTTCTCAGATCAAGAATTAGACGAAATAGTGTTCAGTACCAATAACGGCAAAGCTCCCGCCGTATTCCATAAAATGCGGTTTGCATTAGGTACGGAAAATATGCGTCTTATTCAGCCCTTGTGTAATTCAGCTTTATGGGACAATGTTTCGGGCTGTAAAGCCAAAAATGACGGTGCTTTAGGCTGTATACTGCGGACTTTTATGCTTATGACAGGGAATTACTCAAGCGGATTGACAACAGGTGCAATGGCTAAATTTGTTTCGGATTTTGAAAACCTTATCAAAACATCAAAAATTGAACAGATCGGAAAGCTTATTGAACAGCTTGCGGAAATCACGGAAAATATGACAGATGATGAGCTTCAGATGTTGGATAGTTGTTCTGTACCTCACTATATTGCAGGTCTTAAATACTATAATAGTATCTGCGAAAAGGGCGGTAATTCCGAAAATAAATCCTATCTTGATTTGTTCAGAACATTTATTGAAAGCAAGGAATTTTCAAGGTTTACAGCGTATAAGGCAGTCAAGGACGATAACGGACAAAAGGGTGAAAAGTCAGGAAGCGGAGGTACACAGTATTCCGCGGAAAGTGTGGACGATAGACAGTATATTATTGACAGCTTTATCGAGGAATTTTTGGACGCTGATTTTAAAATGACAGTTGAAACTAACGATAATGACACGGACAATACAGATGATACCGACAATACGGATAGCCAACTCACTATAGAATTTATTGAAGCGGTTATGAACGATAATTAATTTATGAAGGAGTTTTTTAAATGAGTAAGAAGATTTCAAACGAAACACAAGAGACTGTACTTAAGATGTTTAATGACGGAATAAGTCAAAGGGCAATAGCGGAGAAATGCGGTATTAGTCCCCGCTCTGTTGGACGTATTATCGACAACGCTAATCAGGATAACGAGGACATATACGCAAAGCCCCTTGAAATTGCTGTTAAAGCTACTCCCAAAGTCACTAACCCTAATGCAAAAGGATGTGTTGTTCAGGAAGATGTTAGGAGAGTTATGGAGTATGTACGCCGTGAAATAAAGGGTATTGAAGCTTTGACATACCTGATTGAAAGCAGCGATACTCCCAACAATTTGGAGAACTACCGTAAAGCATTAGTGAAAAAACTGCGTGATATTAAGTGGTGGGTTATGGACGTTGAGGGCATTCAGTTGGGAGTACACCATATTACCGAAAAGGAACGGAAATCCATTCATAAGGGAGATTATGGAATAAGCTAAAAATACGTTGCAAGGGGCGGTACAACGCCGTCCCTTTTAAAGTGAATTATAAAATAATAAAAATTTTGAAAGAGGTTGATTAAAATGGAAAATGTGGTTGAAAACCAGATTCAGACAGAGACGGTCTATTCTAATGAATGGTACAAAATAATTATACCATTGACAGGAAACTATATGCCGTTTGAGTTCAAGATGTTTGTTGCTGATTCAGTATCAGGACATATTAAACGATTAATTGTAGATAAACCATTTACAAATGGCGTAACACATATTACTAAAACCGATCTCACAGGTAGTTTATTCCTTACATTGACTCTTAATTCGGACGGAACTTTTACAGACACTTTTGAATTGCGTTACTGCTGTACAGACCCTATCAATCGTAACAAATATGAAAATTGTCGTATTTTTCATGCTTATGATATAGGTATGTGTTATATAGTTACTTACAGAAAAAAGGCTTTGAGAAAGCTTAAAAAGCTTTGCAGAAAAGGACTTAACAAAATGCGTTGCGATAGTGTTTCAACGGAATAGCTGATTTACTCGCTTAATGCGATTAACATAAATCTACTGCAAAGGGGTACGCATTTCAAAGCCCCCTTTGCGGTAAAACAAAAGAACGGAGATAACATCGGATATATAGAAAGAAGGATAAAAATGACCGCTCCTAAGCTTGAAAATAAAGAAAATACAAGCCCTAAAATTAAACGCATAGAGACAGGCTACAAGTCCATAAAAGCCCTGCGTAATTTCGTTTGCGGAGTTGACTTTGTAATTCTCGGATTGATTTCAATAGCTGTACAGAACGGTATGGAGACAGTGGACGGAACTGCTGCGGTTATGTTGTTGGTTATAGGATTGGCAGCGATATTTAACAGAGACTAATTCTATTCACCCGAATATTGATGTATAGGCTACACCCGTTCTTATGGTTTTCATGGGGACGGGTTGTGTCGTACTTAAATTGTAAAGATAGGCTCTTGACCTTGTTTACATTATGTAAAGAAATCAAAAAATCAAGTCTATTTTTACACTGAAATTAATTTTTGAATGTGTTAAAATAAAGTATACCCTAAATTTACATAGAAGATATGAGGGTCGGCAATTATCGCCTATCCAATTCAAAAACATAGGAGGTTATAAAATGAGAATCGCATATGTCAGAGTATCGACCATTGAGCAGAACGAGGCACGACAGGTTGAAGCACTTGAAAAATATGGAATAGAGAAATGGTATACTGAAAAACTATCTGCAAAGGATACTAACCGTCCAAAGCTACAGGAGATGCTTGAATTTGCCAGAGAGGGGGACACTATTTATATTCATGATTTTTCAAGGCTTGCCCGCAGCACACGTGACTTACTTGATATTATGGAGCAACTTCAAGTAAAGGGGATCAATCTCATATCGAACAAAGAGAGTATTGATACATCTACACCAACAGGAAAATTGATGGTCACTATGATTAGTGCGCTTAATGAGTTTGAAAGAACAAATCTATTAGAAAGACAGCGGGAGGGTATTGCCATAGCCAAACGAAATGGAGTGTACTCAGGACGTAAGCCCTTTACATCAGACAAGTTTGAAGACTTATATAGCCAGTATATCAGCAGGGAGATAAACAAAACGGAGTTTGCAAAGCTGTTAGGAACGTCACGTCCTACTCTGGACAAGCTTATACGGGAGCATGAAAATAAGGATAAATAATTTACTATAAGGCATATCGGTATTTCATTCGGTGAATTTGCTGCTAAAAGTGCTTCAAATTAAGGATATATCTATATTTGAGGGCATTTTTAAGCGGATATGTAACGATAAAACGGCTGCAAATCAATGCTCATTCGGGGAAAGTCGGAAAAAGCACGATTTTAAGCCGTTTTTTGGTTTTTTTAATGTAAATTTGTAAAGTTTTTTGCCTTTATAATATATTTTTTTGCTGTATTCGGAGTTTTGTTAGGTTTTTACTTGTGTTTATGGTAGTTTTAGGGTGTTTTTTGACGGGGGAGCGGGTATGTTGGAATTGGATAAAGAGTAGGATTTTACTTGTGTTTAGGGAGATTGTTAAAAGTTTAACATTGTTCGGCGAGTAAGTAAGAATATGTTAATTTATGCAAGTGCTGTTTTTATATACACATATGATTTAATACTTACAATTTTGACAA
>CAMWVO010000167.1 GCA_947177695.1 uncultured Clostridia bacterium | reverse complement strand
GCCTTAACATGGTCATGGACGCGGTAAATACCGGCGATATGAACGCAATACTGAGCGCGGACTACGGCGCGCTTCGGAAAGAAGCCCAATCCCTGCGTGATGATTTCGAGAAAAAATACAGCGGCGCGGGACAGTACGGAGAACAGTTCGCCGCCCTTTACGAGGACAGCCTGAAATATTTCGACAGGCTTATCGCTGCTCTTGCAAATGTGGAGGACACAGCAAAGCAGTACTCCGAGGCATCGAACCCGCTGCTTGCTATCGGACTGCTCACAAGCGGTCTGAATGATGTGATACTCCCCGAAATAATGGGGGTACTGGAACAGTCCTTTGACCTTGTGGAGACCTCGCAGGAAATCTTTTTAGAGGGTACTCAGGGAACAAAGCTGCTGACCCGAGACGAGGTTCGGGACATTATAACTAACCCTGCATTAGTCACAAATACAAATCTATCATAGAAAGGAATACCGAAATGGACGCTAAAATACAGGCTCTTATCGACAACATAGAAAAGGTCATAGTTGGCAAGCGCACGCCTATAGTTCAGACCGTCGCCGCGCTTCTTACGGGAGGACACGTTCTGCTGGAGGACGTTCCCGGCGTGGGCAAGACCCAGCTTGCGGCGGCTCTGGCAAAGTCGGTGAACGGAACGTTCAGCCGCGTGCAGATGACCCCCGACATCATGCCCTCGGATATTACGGGCTTCTCCATGCTTAACCGCGAAACGGGAGATTTTGAGTACCGAAAGGGCGCGGCTTTCTGCAATTTTCTCCTTGCGGACGAGATAAACCGCGCTTCGCCGAAAGCACAGTCCTCGCTTCTGGAGGTAATGGAGGAACGTCAGGTCAGCATTGACGGCGCGACCTACGCTCTCCCCGCGCCCTTTATGGTTATAGCCACCCAGAACCCCGTGGAGACCTACGGTACATATCATCTTCCCGAAGCCCAAATGGACCGCTTTGCAATGAAAATCAGCATGGGCTACCCCACCGCCTCCGAGGAATCGGAGATCCTTGACAGGAACGAAAACGAAAATCCCATAACCCGCATAGCGTCAGTGCTTTCCACCGACGACATAATCACCTTGCAGGAGCAAGTGAAAAAGGTCAGGGCGTCTCAAAATGTCAAGGACTACATAATTTCAGTCGCCAACGCCACTCGTTCGGACGAGGGCATAAAGCTTGGAGTAAGTCCCCGCGGAAGCATTGCGCTGTACAAATCCGCAAAGGCTTGGGCGTTCATGGACGGCAGGGATTTTATCACCCCGCAGGACGTGAAGGACTGCTGCGTCTGCACCCTTGCCCACAGGATAATGCTGTCCCCGAAAGGAAAATCCATGTACGAAACTCAGGAAAACGCTTTTGTTAAAATACTGGAGCGCGTTCCCGTACCCACGGAGTAAAACTTGAAAAATCAAAGATTTTTCAAGCTGCGAGTTTTGTTTTCCACAAAACTCGTTATACTAATCGCCGATTAAAAAGTGTATAAAAAATCAAGTGAAAATTTGCATATATGATTTTCACGCAGATTTTTTATTTACACTTTTAATTGGCGATTAGGATTAGAAGGGAGGACACATTTTTCCTGAAGGGAAAATGGTCATAATTATGGCTTCAAAAATTTTTATGTATCTTCTGGCGGTCTTTCTGGGAGTAATGTTCGCGCTGTATCTTTCCGCGGAGGTGGGCTGGACATTTGTGTACGTCTTCGTATGCGCTCCGATATTTTCTTTTCTTGTAACACTTTGGCTGCACAAAAGAAAAAGCGTATCGCTGAGAGCGGACGTTGACCGCACGATGCTCTACAAAAAAGAAACGGTCACCCTCAGGATAACAGCCGCAAACAAAAGCTTTTTTCCCGTTCCCGCAGTCAAGGTATTTCTTTCCGTACCTGACGGGCTTGAACCCGAATCGCCCGCAAAAAGCTTTGTAATGAGTATCCCGCCACGCTCGGAAGCCACGGCGGAGATAGTGTACAGCGCAAAGGTCTGGGGCTGCTGTACGGTTGGCGCAAAGACCGCGGAGCTCCACGATTTTCTTGATTTTTTCAAGTTCAGAATGCCGCTTGGAGAAAATGCGGAACTTCTGCGCGAGATAAAGGTTTTTCCCGATATTCCCGAAATGGCGGGGGACGCTCCGCTTCTCAGGTCGGCGGCTGAAAACGCAAAGCTTGCAGACGACAGCGAGGAGACCCGCGAGACCGACAATGCCAATCTTTTCGCAGGCATGCCCGGCTACACCCACAGAGAGTACGTTGAGGGCGATCCTGTCCGCAGGATAAACTGGAAGCTGTCCTCGAAGCGGGACAAATATATGGTCAGACTGGACGACGAGATAGAGTCCATACAGCAGAATATCGTTCTCGACAGCCGCGGCGGAAGCGACGTATACGAAAACGAACGGGCTGTTGAGGGAGTACTTGCCGCCGCGCTGGGACTGCTGAAGTGCGGCTTTGAATCAACGGTATACTGCCGCTTTAAGGGCGTCTGGGAAAGCTTTTCGGTCACCGAGCCTGCGGACGTTTCCGCTCTCCAGACAAAGCTTGCTGACTTCCGTTTTGCTGCGGAGCATGAAAGGTGTGCCAGATTTCCCGCAGAAGAGCTGTCCGAAAAAGGCAGCGGCGCGGGGATACTTTTATTCACCTCCATGTTTGACAAGGCTCTCACCGCGGAGATATCCTCCGCAGAGGATCGGGGCATATTCACCGCCGTGATAAGCGCGGATTCTGTTTCGGTGGGAAGCGCGTTTCAGATATGGCGGCTCAGCGAGGATTATTCCGCGGAGCTTATTTCGTAAAAACGGCGTTCCTTTTCGTACAAGCTTTTTGCCAAAACTAAATTTTCGTCTCGGGAATAAAATTATGCCGCCATCATTATAGATGACGGCAAGGGTAAAGGCTCAGCCTTTCGTGCAATGTCGATACAAAAGTTTTTTCTCGTCACGGAAACAAAATTATGCTGCCATCTCTATAGACGGCGGCAAGGGTAAAGGCTCAGCCTTTAGTGTAATAATCATATAGAAGTTTCAGCCATAGCATTTTTGATAGCCGTCAAAAGTGCTATGGTGTTTTTATTGACAAAATAATTTATATGACTTATAATTTTACTAAGATAAATCGGAATTTACGGGAGGATTTTTTATGACGTTAGAGACTGTTATGAATGAAATTCATAAATGGTATGAAAATATAACAAAGAAATATGCCGAGATAATAAGGTTTGAAATAGACAAAGATGGAAAAGACATATTTATCGTTAATTTTGATACTAACAAATATATAGCTCAATTGGTTGTTGAGGATATAGGATTTCACCCGCATCGTTTTGTTTCATTTATTGCTTTAGATAAAGAAAGGGACATTCATCAAAATTATCCCTACTTATTTTATGACGATGAAAAAGATTCAGTAAGTGATATAATTGAGAAGTTGAATAGTGGTATAGAGTTTATTAGTAATTAGATAAATTTTGATTTATGCGAGTAATACAATATCAACAACAAGCCCGAAAACAGTTCTTCCGAACCGCTTTCGGGCTAAAAACTTCTATATGAGTATTCCTCTTTTCGTGTGATTTTTATATCAAAACCGTTTGTCACCTCGAAAACGAAATTATGCCGCTATTGTTATTTTCCGCTGACAAGGCTTGAGAACAGTTCGTAGTCGTCCTCCGTGCCGAATTGCAGGAACAGAATATGCTTAAGCGCTTCATAGTCGGAGCTGTTGACCGCGTAGGTCTCGCGAACCTGACCGTTTGCGCCGTGCTTTGTTATAACAACGGCGTTAAGGTCTGTTACATAAATGCTGTAAAAGGTCACGCCGATATTTTCGTCCGCTACCTGCATTGAGAAAAGCGAGGTAAAGGAATAGTTGCTTATCTTGCGGGAGGTCTCGGTAAGTCCTTCGATAAACTCGATAATTGCTCTGCAGTCCTCGCCTTTTTTCTTGACGGGATTTTCTCCCGACTTGATATTGCCCATATTGAAGTATGGCGTTATCTCAACGGTAACATACTCATAGCTTATATCACTGAGCAGCGGCACGGTCTCCTCCGTCGCGGAAGTTGCAGCCGTCGTCCGTGGAGTTTTCTTGGTTTCGGGAACGGCGGATGCAGGCGGCGCGGCGGTCTTTTCGGCAGCTCCCGCAGCGGGATTTGCAGGCGCGGGCGGCTGTGTGACCGTTACGGTATCCGCTGTCGGCAGCGTATCGGGAGTATCAGCGGCGGGAGCGGCAGCTTCTCCGTCCTTGTCAGAGTCAATAATGTCGTCATAGTCGGCATCAAAAATTTCGTCCTCTTCGGTTTCGACAATGTCGTCTATGATCGGCGACGCTGTCTCTGTCTCTGTGACTTCCGTGACCTCCGTTACCTCGGTGATCTCCGTCTCCACGGTGGTTATGTTGTCGTTTCTTTCGAGGGCGAATTTTACGCCGAAAGCGACGATAAGGCAGGCTGCGGCAGCGGAAAGCGCGGCAGTGATGCGTCCCGCAGAAATAACGGGGCGTTTGCCTATTTCTATTTCGGGCAGCTCGGTGAGCAGCGACTCTGTCCGCTTGTAGAAGCTTTCGGAAATTCTGATGTTATCCATAGCGTCCTTGTAGTCCTTTATTGATTTACTCATCTTCATCAAAACCTCCTATCATCATTTCTTTCAGCAGATTGCGTCCGCGTGCGAGAAGCGTGCCAACGGTAGCGGGCTTTTTGCCCACGATCGCCGATATCTCGTTTATCGAATAGCCGTTATAGTAAAACAGGTGGATAACTGTGCGGTACTTTTCGGGAAGAGACAATACCGCCTCCATGACCTGATTTTTTTCCGCCATATCGGAGTCAGCCTCGGAATTATCGCTGTCCTCCAGCGGGACGGTTCGCTTTACCCAGCCCGATTTAAGGTAATTCTTGCTTTTATTCATGGCAGTCCTGAGCAGCCACGCCTTTTCATGTTCGGGACTGTCGAAAGGTCTCCCTCGTTTTAAGAGCGCAACAAGCACGTCCTGAGTAATATCCTCAGCGTCGCATATGTTATGCACATAGGTATAACAAAGGCGTATCAGGGTCTGAGAATATGTATCCAAGACATAGTGGATATAGCTGTCAGTTCCGTATTCGGCAGCCGTTTCGGAATACATCTGATTTCCCCCAGTGGCGCGGACGGGGTATCCGCGCAGAAATAATATTATCTTCTGCATATAATACAATTGAGAAGCGGTATTTTTTTCAAAATACTTAAAAATATTTTTTAAACTTTTTGTGAACAAAATGATGCCGAGGCAAATGTCAGTGTGGAATTTAATTTTATAAATTTTGATTTACGCGACTAACTGTCGGCGCTCTCAGGCGGCGCAGCCGCCGACTTTAGCTGGTCCAGCTGAGCACAGCTGGCGAGGT
>CAMWVO010000166.1 GCA_947177695.1 uncultured Clostridia bacterium | reverse complement strand
CACTCCCGCAGGCTTTTCTGTCATAACATGAATTCCACGTTTAAAACATTCTATCGCATATTTCGGGTGATCGTAATGGGGTACTGCAATAAGCGCAGCGTCGATAAGACCGCTGTCCAGCAATTTTTCTGCACTGTCAAAGCAAGCTAAAGTCGGCAGCTTTTTCTTTGCATTTTCAAGTTTTTTAGAGTCAATGTCGGCAACGGCAGTTACCTCGACTTTGGGACACTTTCCGTCAATAACGTTCTGCAAATGTCCGCTTCCCATATTTCCAACACCGATTATTCCAAGACGAATTTTTTCCATAATAAACACTCCTTATCCAATCAAATTTTTTAATGCAGAAACCGCCGCATCAAAGGCTTCTCCCGACGAGGGGTAACAATATTTACCGTGCAGTTCACCGCCCTGTTCAAGCTTTTCAAATCCCGAAAATACCGACAAATGCGGCTCAACGGTCAGCACCTCTCCGCGGTAATTTTCAAGTATGTACGGTATGTTTCCCAAGCCCTTTCCTGCGGGAACAACCGAGCCGTCGGCAAGGGCGTCCTTGATATGAATGTACTCAACATATGGCGCAAGAATTTCCCAAGCCGCCTTTGTGTCCTGTCCGCATTGAATAAAGTTTGCAGGGTCGAAAACCGCCTTTATTTCGGGAAAATTTTTGTGTATCACGGCGCACCGATTTGCAATGTCGCCGAAAATTCCCTTTTCATTTTCATGGCACAAAATAACGCCGCTGCCCTTTGCCGCAGACTGAAATTTTTCCAGCCGTGACATTACTTCCTCAGAGTAATTATCCGCGTTTTCATGCGGAACATAAAAGCTGAAAATACGCATATGCTCTGCGCCGAGAATTTCTGCAATTTCCAGATTTCTTTTAAATTTTTCAAGGTGAGGAACAAAATCGTCTCCTATCCCTATTTTCCCGAAAGGCGAGCCTACAGACCATACCGCCAAGCCATAAGCCTCCAGTTTTTTGTGTATTTCACGTGCTTTTTCCGCGGAAATATCCGAGACGTTTTCGCCGTCCACACCACGTATTTCAAGGTATTCAACGCCGTTTCTCACCATTGCGGAAATCTGGTTTTCCAGCTTACTGTCCGCTTCATCGGCAAAAGCCGCAAGCTTAAATTTCATTGCAATTCCTCCCGAATTTCTTGTTGTAACCAGTATACTCTAAAATAATTTGCATTTCAATTGTAAATTTGAGCACAATATATTGCAAATTCGCGCATTATGTGGTATAATAAAGAAAATTGCAAAGGAGGGCTTTTTACGGATATTTTGCGGGAATCCAGTTTTGAGGAACTGTACACACGTTACGCTGTGGACGACGATCCCGACGACAGAAATTTTGTTATGCACGTCCACGAAAGCTGTGAGATATTTTATTTTGTTTCGGGAAATGCGGAATATCTTGTTGAGGGCGCAAGATACCCCCTTGAATCGGGAAGTATTCTTATCATGCGCCCCGCTGAATCTCACAGGGCGAAAATTCTCGGCGGCGGAAAATACGAGCGGTACGCAGTAAATTTTTCCGTTTCGGCTATTGATAATATTGACCCGGAACACAGGCTTCTGAAAGCGTTTTTTGACCGTCCTATCGGACGTGGAAATCTGTTTCTGCCAACGAAATTCGGCGGCGAAGACGTACGGAAAATTTTTGCGGAAATGTGCAGAAAAAGCAGCAGTTACGAAACGCAGTTAAATATAAATACGCACCTTTTCTGGCTGCTTGACAGAATAAACAGAGCGTGGCTGAAAAGAGGAACAGCGGATTATGCTCCCCCGCAGAATATTTCGGAACGTATAGTTCTGTATGTTAATTATCACCTGTTTGAAGAGCTTTCCGTGCCAATGCTTGCGGAGCATTTTTATCTCAGTCCGTCCCAGTTCAGCAGGATATTCAAGCAAGCCACGGGCGCTGCGCCCTGGGAGTACATAACCATAAAACGGCTTACTGCGGCAAGAGAAAAGATACGCAGCGGAGAAGCTGTGCAGTATGCAGCGGAAAGCTGCGGGTTTGATGATTACTCAACATTTTACCGTGCCTATGTAAAATATTTCGGTCGTTCGCCGAAATATGACAATATGTAATTTATTGTGCAGGGAAATGTCGGTTTTAAGCTATTCCTTTTTACTTTATGTTTTCTGAAATGAAGTATATTGTTTATTAAATAAAAACGCCCGCAATACTTCAGATGCTTGCAAGTTACGTAAAACCTGCTAATAAAAATCAAGTCCTAAAAAGCATAGTTTACAAATAATTAACAAGTATAAAAACAGACACGACGAAAAGACCGCACGGAGGCAAACTGTTCATAAGAAACAGCAAGCCGGATAAGGCACAGGCTGAGATACCTGTTTCTTATCCGGCTTTTTTATTTTGGATGTAATAAAATGGATTTTTTAAAGGATAATATCAAAACTATTTATTTTAAATACCTTGCAGCTTCCTTTGGCAGCACGCTTATAACGTCCATATTCTGTATTCCATAAAACGACCTACTTAATCATTTGAATGAACGTCAAATGCGCCTATGAGCATTTCCGCAACACCTTCTGCATCCGGATCGTGGCAGCCCTTTCCCTTGTCAAGTCCCCTCATCTCAGTCATTTCCTCATCACTTAGCTCGAAATCAAAAATATCCATATTGCTCTTTATACGTTCGGGATCTGTTGATTTCGGGAATACTACAGCGCCCTCCTGCACTTCAAACCGCAGAATTACCTGAACAGTATTCTTGCTGTGAGCCTCGGCTATTTTCACAATAACAGGGTCTGAAAGCAAGTCCTTGTTTCCCTGACCGATAGGTCCCCAGCTTTCAAGCACAGTCCCGGCTTCCGCCAGTATTTTTCTGATTTCGTTTTGCTGATAATACGGGTTGAATTCAACCTGATTTACAGACGGCTTTGTATCAAACTGAGGTACAAAGCTGTTCCATATTTTGGGCGTCATATTGCTTACGCCGATAGAACGTATCTTACCGGCAGCTTTGGCTTCCTCCATTGCTTTCCATGCATTGGGAACGTCGCCGTAGGGCTGATGAATAAGGTATAAGTCTATATAATCAAGCCCCAGCTTTCGCAGCGATGTTTCAATGCCTTTTTTGGCAGGTTCGTAGCCGTAATCCTGAAGCCACAGCTTGCTTGTGAGAAAAATTTCCTCCCTCGGTATACCGCTTTCACGGATAGCCTTTCCAACTTCCTGCTCGTTGAAATATGCCACTGCCGTATCAATGTGGCGTATACCCATATCAAGGGCATTTCTTACCGCAGTATAGGTACTGCCGTCGGCAGGTATCTGATACGTACCGAAACCGTAGACCGGTATCTCCACACCGTCATTCATCTTTACTTTAGGAATATTTGCCATAATTATCACTTATCCTTTCTTATATTTTAAAACTATTTATTGCAGTAAATACGGCTCAATTATAGCCCCTAAAAAATTTTCGCAGAATTTCTCAGTGCGTGCTTCAAAGCTGTATGCTCCGCCCGATATATCCCAGCAAAGCATTTGACCGTAAAGCACGTCGGCAAAAGTTTCTGCAAGCAAATCCACAGGAGTATCACTTTTCAGGTCGCCATTTTGAACAGCATATTCAAGAAGTCCCTTTATAGAGCCAATATCCGCATAAAGCTTGTCTTTTCCGTCTTTAACAATATCAGGGTCTACTACGTTGCGCACCCATTCCTGACACAGCTTCAGACTGCTTTTCTCGATATATTCGGCAAAACGTGTCATGTACAATGAGAGCCGTTCCGTAAGACTTGCCTCATATGCCATAGCCTGCTCATATATTTCTTGATACATCTCCTTGCTTAGCGCAAAAACAATATCCTCCTTACGCTTAAAGTAGGTGTAAAACGTACCGTTTGATACGCCGCAGGCTTTTGTTATTTCCTCAACGGATGTGTTTATCAGTCCTTTTTCGCATACTATCTTCTTTGCCGCTTCAAGAAGCTTTTTCTTAGTTTCCATAGCGGCAAGCTGTCTGTTAGTCACATTATCACCTCTTTTTATGTAATTTCATTATATCATATTCATTGAATATAAGTCAATGAATATCAATCATTTTTGTAAGCTTTTACATATTACATAAAAAAATCTGTGCATAAAGTACAAAACATCACCCTGTAATAAATAGGAGTGATGTTTTATAAAAGTTATACAATTCCGAAAAGAGATTTCTTTTTTGTAACCATTGCAATCATTCTTTTGTAGTTTATCATTTGCAAACACTCTCTGCCGACAGTATAGCCTCTACTTCCGCCCGCTTTTCAAAAAGAACGCAGCCTCCGCTGTGTTCTCCCGTAAGAATACTCTGATCGCGCAAAGACACAAACAGCGGAGAACGGAGCGCTTCCCGCAGAGACGTATCCTTTACGTTTATATCGGAGTAAGGCGAAAACGGACAAGGCTCTGCTCCGCCGTGAGAGTTGATATGAAAGAATCCGCGCCCCGCCGCAAGACAGCCGCCCGCGCTTTCCTCGTCACCCGGAAACGAAACAAAAATCATATCAGGATATTTTTCGCGCATGGCAGCAAGGTGTTCGCTTAAATATTCGCGCTCGCTGTTGCCCGGAGCAAGGGAACTGCTTTCCTCCGACACAGGCACGAACTCCACATATATCACGACCTTGCAGCCGTTGTTTTGCAGATCGTCAAGAAACGTGTCATCTGTGATCTCGCGCAGATTTTCTGTAGTCATCGTGATAGAAGCGCCGAAAAACAAGTGCTTTTTCCGAGCGCTTTCCATTGCTTGTTTTAGCTTGGTATAAACTCCGCTGCCGCGCCGATTGTCTGTTTTCTCCCGCTTTCCCTCAATGCTGAATACTGGGAGAAGATTGCGCTTTTTGTCAAACAGATCTATGTACTCATCATCTAAAAGCGTTCCGTTTGTAAATATCGGAAATATAATGTTCGGATAATCTCCCGCCGCTTCAATAACATCTTTGCGAATAAGCGGCTCGCCGCCCGCAAGAAGAATAAAGCTTATCCCAAGTCCGCTCGCCTGCGTAAAAATACTTCTCCAATCATCGGAGGTAAGCTGATCGACAGGAGCGCAGTCATTACAGGCATTGTTATGCCGCGCATAACAGCCTGCGCAATGGAGATTACAGCTGCTTGTAATGCTTGCTATCATGAACGGCGGGATATTTTCGCCGCTGTCCCCTGCCTCAGCACGTTTGCGGGCTGCTTCACGGCTCGACAGTGCGAACCTCGCCATAAATGCGCTTTCCCTCGGATCGGTAAGCGTCGCACGAACAGCTCTTTTTACTATTCTTTCGATACCGCCAGCCAGATATTCGCCTAAGCTAAACTCTTGCTTTTCCATTACATTTTCCTTTCTGCAAGCATTAAGAATCTGCCTTCACAAGATATGCACACGTCTTTTGGGTAATCTTTTGCCG
>CAMWVO010000165.1 GCA_947177695.1 uncultured Clostridia bacterium | reverse complement strand
GTGTACAGCGGCTCAAGCGCGCAGGCAAAGCTTAGGATAGCAAACGGAAGCGTTCAGTACGACCACGACATTTCCGTGGGCGGAAAGCGTGACTTTATTCCGCTTATGGGAAGCGGCAGCTACTCGGTAAAAGTATATGAGCATATTTCGGGAAAAAACTTTGCTCCCGTGCTTTCGGGAGAATTTGAGGTAAAGCTGAAAAACGAGACGGACACCTACATTTATCCCAATAAATACGTGAACTTCGCAAAAAGCTCGGCGTGCGTGAAAAAAGCCGCCGAGGTGTGCGCGGGAAAAAGCGGCGACGTTGAGGAAATAGCCGCCATATTCGACTATATTGCGGACAATATTTCCTACGACAAGCAGCTTGCCGCAACAGTACAGAGCGGCTACATTCCCGACCCCGACAAAACACTTGCTTCGGGAAAGGGCATATGCTTCGACTACGCTTCGCTTTTTGCGGCGATGTGCCGCTCGCGGGGGATACCCGCAAGGCTTGTGATAGGCTACGCCGAGCCGAACATTTACCACGCGTGGAACGAGGTCTACACAGATGAAACGGGCTGGATAACCCCCGAGCTTTTCCTGAAGAAAAAGGGCTACAACATTACCGATGCAACATTTTACTCAAGCAATTCCGACAAGGAAAAGATAGCGGGGTACATTTCCGACGATAAAAATTACACAGCGATGTACAGATACTGACAGGCTGTTTGATATGCAAGGCTGAAAAAACACCGAAAGGAGCGCTATTGCAAAATGGCTTCAAAAATACTTACACACGAGGAAACTGCGTTTTTCTGCGAACAGCTCGCTATGATACTGGAGGCGGGAATACCCATCGCCGACGGACTGGAGGTCTTTGCCGAGGATTCGGGAGACAAACGCTTCAAGGAGATATCCGATATATTGACGGAAAATATGAACAGCGACGACGCCGCGCTTTTTACCGCTATGGAAAGGTCGGCTATCTTTCCCGATTACGCAGTTAAAATGGTGAAGATAGGCTCGGTGACGGGTCGTCTGGAGGACACTCTCAACGGGCTGTCGGATTACTATTCTAAAAAGGCGGAGCTGCGGCAGACCATTAAGAGCGCGGTGTCCCACCCGCTTCTGCTGCTTGCTATGATGACGGCTGTCATAGTGGTCATGGTAATCAAGGTAATACCCATGTTCCGCGAGATATTCATGCAGTTCGACGAAAGCGCGGCGGCTGTTGCGGAGGACAGCGTGTCCTTTGCATACGGTCTGGGAACTGCCGTTATGGTGATACTTCTTGCCGCGCTGGCGGTAACGCTTATCATAGCGGTGCTTATGAAAATACCTGCCGCAAGGCGGATACTTTACGGCATATTCACAAACTTCGTGCTGACGGGAAAAATGTCCGAAACGGTGGCTATGGCTGACGTTACGGGCGCGATGAGCATGATGACAGCCTGCGGCATAGCTCCCGAACAGACGCTGGAGCTTGCGGCTGAGCTTACCGAAAACAAAAAGGTGCTCCGCAGGATAAAGGACTGCGAAGCTATGGTTCTGGACGGAGAATATTTTGCTGACGCTATAGGAAAATCAAAGCTTTTGCCGCCTATCTATGCGCGCTCCCTTAAAGTAGCCTATAAGTCGGGAGCCTTTGACGCGGCATGGAAAAAAATTGACGAGCGTCTGGGACGGGAATGCGACAGAAAAATTTACGGCGCGGTATCCTTTATCGAGCCTGTCATAATAGGCATACTGGCAATAATAATCGGCGCGGTGCTGATCGCGGTAATGCTCCCCATGACCGACATTATTACGGCTATAGGCTGATATCACAAACGGAAAGGCGGCTGACGGCATTATGAAAAAAAATAAGATAAACAGGCTGTATCTGCTGTCGGCGGCGCTGTTCGCGGCAATAGCGGTATGGTTCTTGGTATCGGTGAGCAACGCGGATTCCGCTGCGGGCGGCAAGCGTACGGAGGCGGTGTACAATTCCGTTATGAACGGTGCTGTGCTCTGTTATTCCATTGAAGGGGAGTACCCTCCCGATCTGGAGTACCTTGAAAAAAATTACGGCGTAATGATAAACAGGGACAAGTATATTGTGGACTACAGCTATTTCGGGGCGAATATCCGTCCCACGGTGACGGTCGCCGAAAGGGAGGGTTCGGAATGAACAGCTTTAACAGCGCGGAGTCGAAGCGTCTCGGTGAGACAGTAAGCTCCGCGGCGAGCATGACCCTGTTCCTGATATTCGCGGTGTGCTGCCTTATCATCATTTCGGTAGCCGCCACGGCTTACGGACGTATCAGCAGGAACTACGAAAACACCTTTGATTCCACGGCGGCGGTAAGGTACATAACAAACAAGATACGCGCCTGCGGAGGGGCGGAAATTATTTCGGAAAACGAGCTTCTGCTTCGGGACGTCGGGTATTCCACACTGATCTACCACAGCGGCGGAGCAGTCTATGAAAGACTTTTTCCAGAGGGAGACACTCCCGTCAGCAGCGGCGGGGAGCGTCTTTTCGGCGCGGAGCAGCTTATTATAGAGGAGGACGGGGGGCTTGTCAGAATTACGGTTCGTGACGGCGACGACGTCTTTACCGCCTTCTGCAAAGGCTGAGCCTTTACCCTTGCCGCCGTCTATAGCAAGGGACGTACTGTTCTCCCGAGACGAGAAACAGTTTTGGCATAGAGATTGCACGAAAGGCTGAGCCTTTACCCGTGCCGACGTCTATAGCGGGAAGTCTTAGTGTTCTTCCGAGACGAGGGACAGCCCTGTAATAAAAAAATGCACGAAAGACTTAGCACAGATACAGAGCATAAACAAAAATTTGCGGAAAGGAGTGCTGCGGCAATGAGAAGTCCGATGAAGTCGGTCTCCGCAGGAGGAAAGCTTAATCTTTTCTTTATGGAAATGATAATCGTGCTGTTTTTTTTCAGTATCGCTTCGGCGGTGATACTGAACGCCTTTGCCGCTTCGGACAGACTTTCCCGAGAAAGCGGACGGCTTGAAAGAATGTCATTCTGCGCCCAGTCGGCGGCGGAAATCTTTTCACAAACGGGAAGTTTGTCCGAAACCCTTGAAAAGCTTTTCGGCAGCAATTCTTACGATATACGCGGCGATGAGTACGATTTGCAGGTCAGGCTGCCGCTTACGGAGGAGTGCGCCTACAGTCCCGAAAACGCGGAGCTTTACATGATCATGGCGGTCGAAAGCGAAGAACCGGAGGGGCTTTTTAAAATGTACATAGTTTTCACCGACGGCAGCGACGGCGAAGCGCTTTACGATATAATGGCGGGAGCATATCTTCCCGGGAAAGGGACGGTGAGCTGAAATGGACGTTAAGGAAAAAGTCGGGAAAAACAGCCGTCCCGCGGGAATAGGAACGGGATATCTTTCACTGATGATGATATTTGTAACGCTGTGTCTGACGGCTCTTGCGGCGCTGTCATTTTCCGCGGCGGAAAACGGCAGGCGGTTCAGCGTCAGGAGCGCGGACTACACGGCGGAATACTACGCAGCCGATCTGGAGGCGAAAAGGACGCTTGCCGAACTTGATAAGGTTGTGAGCGGGTACTCCGACTACATGGATTTTATGCTGCTTGCGGAGCTTGACGAGCTGAGCGGTACGGAATACGTGACGCTTCCCGACGGTCTGGAAGTAAGCTGGAAAACTTCGATAAACGACAGGCAGAATATTTCGTGCAAAGTAAAATTTTCCGCGGACGGGTTTGAAATTCTGGACTGGCGGACGGTCTCCGCGGGCGAAACAGAGGAGGCTCCTCTCGGCGTATGGCTGGGGGAATAATGCTTAGACAATACGCAAATCCGTCGGGCTGTATCTGCGCGGCGGTGTCTATACTTTTGAAAGGAAATGGTTGATATGGACGTAAAGCAGATTCTTGTTGACGCGGTGGAAAAAGGCGCGTCGGACATATTCATGGTCTCGGGCGCGGCTCTGGCGTTCAAGATAGACGGCAGGGTGGTCTCGGCGGGGGAGAATTTCCTTAAGCCCGACGAGATAAAGGCTGCTGTGTTTGAGATATTCTCTCTTGCGGGACTGGATATAACAAGCCCCGACGACTTAAAGTGCGAGATGGATTTTTCCTTTTCCATAAAGGGCACTGGCAGATTCAGGGCAAACATCTACCGCCAGAGGGGATCGTTCTCAGCGGTTTTAAGGTGCGTACCCTTTGAGCTTCCCGACAGTGCCAAGCTGGGAATACCCGAAAGTGTTATGGATCTCTCCGATACCAAAAGCGGTATTGTGCTTGTCACGGGCGCGGCGGGAAACGGAAAGTCCACCACCCTTTCCTGCATGATAGACCGTATCAACTCGGAAAGAGCAGGGCATATAATAACAATAGAGGATCCCATAGAATTCCTCCACAAGCACAAGAAATGCATAATCAGCCAGCGTGAAATAAATATAGACACCAACAGCTATGTGGACGCCCTCAGAGCGGCTCTGCGTCAGGCTCCCAACGTTATCCTGGTGGGTGAGATGCGCGACTTCGAGACCATCAACATCGCCATGACCGCCGCCGAAACCGGTCAGCTTGTGCTGTCCACCCTGCATACAAACGGTGCGGCGAATACCGTTGACCGTATCATAGACGTTTTCCCAACAAATCAGCAGCACCAGATAAGAGTGCAGCTTTCAATGGTTCTGCGGGCGGTTGTTACTCAGCAGCTCGTTCCCTCCGTCAAGGGCGGACTTGTCCCCGCTTTCGAGATCATGAACGTGAACAGCGCGATAAGGACAATGATACGCGAGCAGAAAACTCACCAGATCGACACGGTGCTCCAGTCCGAGGCGGGAATGCAGACCATGGACGGCTCGCTGCTGAAGCTGTTCCGCGACGGTGTGATAACCGCAGAAACAGCGGTGGATTACGCTTCAAATCAGGAGCTTATGGCAAAGCGTGTTAAAGCGGTATAACGCTGCCGCGCAACAGTTCTGTTCGGCGTTGTGCATAGTGTACAAAAAAATGTGTATAAATTCTTAAATAATTTCTGGCAAAAACACTGGATTTTTTGTAGTTTATATGATATAATTTTTATAGAAAATAAGGATGGGTAAGTATACCCAACAGTATACCCCCGTTTTTGTTAAATGTCACGGATAAAACCAAATGCAAAAATAATTAAGAGGGAGGCTTTGCATATGGAGAAGAATAAGAAAAAGGCTCTTATAAAATCCGTTGCCGCATTCACTTTTGCGGTAAGTATGTTTGCCGCTCAGTCGCCCGCAGCGAGCGCGGCAGACGTTAGCGCGGCTGGTATGCTGGGACATCAGATCGCCCACGGTGAGAGCGAAGAAGCCGATGAAGCGGAAGAAGCTGTTGACACAACAGGCGACGGTGACGACGAGGTAAACACCGACGAAGCGGCTGTTGCTGCCGAGGCTGCGGAGGCTGTCGGCGCAGAAGCGGAAGCTCCTGCAG
>CAMWVO010000164.1 GCA_947177695.1 uncultured Clostridia bacterium | reverse complement strand
AGACTAAAATCTATCATGCAACATTTTATCACATTTCTCCGCCCCATGTTTTGCGGCTTTACTATGTGAACGATCCCAAAAAGCTGTTCAGCATGGAGGAATACCACTACGAGCTTGGAATGGGTCTGCTTCTGTTCCCAATACGGTTTCTGCCGTTTATACTGGGAGGGCTGACTTTGTTTCTGCTTGGTGCAGAAATGGGCGGAGTGTAATTTCAAGTGCATTGAAATAGGCGGGTAGCTGTTATGAAAATTGTGCTGGACGTAATAATTTTCGGTCTTATAGGGGCTGTTGCGGGCGCCGGTGTCGGTTGTCTTATATATATTTGTTTTTTCTACAAAGGGCGTGAAATTCGCATATTTGTTGTACGCAAACGAATTAACCTGTATAAGGTATACAGCCGTGAACACGGTTCGTATAATGTCGAGCATTACGTTGTGTACGCAAAATATCCTGATTCCAATAAAATACATACGCTTGGCTGCGATGGATATATATACCGAAAATTAAGCGCAAACAGGGGACACACGGTCACGGTAAGGCTTATGCATATAACCAAAGTTCATAGGGAAAAGCTGAGATCCAAGAAGAAACGTTAAAAAGTATTCTGCCGAAAGGAGCATAAAAATGCGTGAAAGTATTTTAACGATACCAATAAGCGAAATTCTCGACCCCAAGGAGGGCTGTCCCATCTGCCGAATGAGGGATATGCTGGAGCAGCGCACCGTTGAGTACATAATGGGCGCGGCAATGATGGAGCCAGACGTCCGTATCGAGACAAACCGCGCAGGCTTCTGCCACACACATTTTCAGCAGATGTTAAAGCAGAAAAACCGTCTCTCCCTCGCCCTTATGCTGCAAACCCATCTGGAAGAGGTCGACAGACAGCTTTTCTCACGCAAAAAGCTGTTTGAACCCAAAAACGCCCGCAAAGCAAAGCTTTCCGAAATAAACGAGACCTGCTTCGTCTGCGAAAAGGTTGACTGGGGCATGGAGCGTCTTATGCGGACGTTTTTTGAGATGTACGGTCAGCAGGATTTCCGCACACTTTTGTCCGAGCAGGAATTTGTCTGCCTGCCCCACTATGACCTGCTTCAGTCCCTTGCGCCTGCGTACTTGCAGAAAGCCGAGCTGGAAAGCTTCAACAAGCTTATCGGCGGACTTACCGAAAAGTACATCGCCACGCTTTACGAGGACGTTTCCCACTACTGCTCCATGTACGACTACCGCAACACCGGCAAGGACGCGGACTGGGGCAACTCCCGCGACAGCATCGAGCGTGCGATAAAGTTTCTTGTTTCGAGGGAATGATACTGCCGTCTTTCGGCATCAAATATGTCTGTGAAAAATAGAAAGGCTGCGTAATGTACTGCGCAGCCTTTCTATTTGCTTTTATCATCTCTTTTGTCCCGGAAACAAAATATGCCGCCGTCACTACAGACGGCGGCAGGGATAAGGCTCAGCCTTTATTAATAGAATCTCTTTTTGTTTTTGAGGACGATGACAATAACTACAACAATTACCGCAACGACTACTGTCACTATAACAATGGGAACTATCGGGATCTGTCCGCTGCCGCTTGAGGAGGGAGCTTCGGTCGCAGCTGTTGTGGCAGCCGTTGTTGTTTCGGCAGCCTCGGTCACAGCCTCTGTAGCGGCTTCCGTTGTGGCAGCTGTGGTGGTTGTGGTTATCTCCACCTTCTGGCAGTTAGTAACTACGAACTTTGTAGCTTTCATGCCAATTCCGCAGTCGCCCAGGTGTACGGCGTCTACCGTGGAAAAATCGTCGCTTCCGTATGCAGCAACCATGCTGTCGTAATTAAAATATGCATAGGTCTCGTCATAGTCGTAAGGCGGTATCTTTGCCCAGATAGCGGGGTCTGCCGTGGAATAATTCTGGAAAACAAGCTCTACAGGAGCGCCGTTGCCGTTCCATTCGCCGTCAAGCTCAAACTCGACCCGTACCTCTGTATCGGGAGTGATACGTGAACAGTCAAGAGTAACTTTATCATATGTGATCGACTGTCCCCACATTCCGTTAGTCATTTTTGCCAGTACAGTTTTGAGTTCCAGATCCTCGGTCTCCGCAAAAACGCACACCGACACAATAACGGCAGTCAGACACAAAATCGCCGCAGAGAGCGCGATTTTTAAAATTTTCTTCATATTCTTTCTCTCCTTATTTTGTATAAAAATCAATACACATATTAATTTTACTTCATTTATCCTGATATGTCAACCGCCCGAAAAAAATTCAACACATAGTACAAATTCAAGACAAACTTAAAGGATTTCGTTCGTTAAATTAACAACAATAACGTCAGCCGCGGACATTACACAGTACAGAAAAAGCGGAGCAAACGTCCCGTTCGGAATAATATGCCGCGCCGCGGGAAAACTAAATACCGAGAACATGAAAGGAGTCAAAACCATGAACGCGGGAAAAATGATCATCAACGAAATAGACAGCCGTCTTGAACGGCTGGGAAACCATTACCACGACAAAAAGAACACAGACGGCAATCCTTTCGGCGAAGTGCTTTCCGCCGAATCGAAGCTTCTCAACACCGCGCTGGCGGGTGAGCTTCGCAGCTTAAAGGAATTTGTGCAGGAAAAGATCGGAACGGGCGATTAACCTTTTTCCTTGTAGCCCCAGCCGTCCAGACCCGCGCGGCGCACCGCCCCGAAAATACGGTCGGAGAAGCCCTTGTCAGCCTTATTTCTCTCCGCAAGGAACTGCTTCGTGACCTCCCGGGAGGTGTGTCCGTCAGCGGGACATTTTGATTTTACCACATTAAGACCGCAGCGTTTTGCGGCGTTCCGAACTTCCTTTTCGGGCGCGAAAACCAGCGGTCTTATCATTGTTATATCCTTTCGGGAAAGGTAGCTTTTCGGCGCAAAGCAGCCAAGTCTGCCCTCGTTGAAAAGGTTCATCACAAAGGTCTCCACCGCATCGTCGTAGTTGTGTCCCAGAGCGATCTTGTTGCAGCCCGCCTCCTTAGCCGCATCGTGGAGCGCGCCCCGCCTCATTCTTGCGCAAAGGCTGCATGGGTTTGTCTCGTGGCGTATGTCAAACACGATCTCGCCGATATGGGTGCGCTTCAGAATGAAGTCCACACCCAGTCTGCGGCACATTTCCTCCACCGAGGAGTAGTCGCCGTCCGTGCCGCCGAAGCGGGGGTCGAGGGTTATTGCCGTGACCTCGTAGTCAATGCCGATAAAGCGTTTCAGCCGGACAAGTCCTTCTAAAAGCACCAAGCTGTCCTTGCCGCCCGAAACGCCCACGGCGATCCTGTCGCCGTTTTGTATCAGGTCAAATTCCTGTATTGCTTTTCGCATATAGCCGAGTATTCTTTGCATTTTTATCACCTGAAAACATATTAACATCCATACATTGCACTCATAATTTCTTTTATGAAACCGACAATCCCATATGTCCATGTTTCCTTTTCATATCTGCCGTGAAAATTCCAGTATTGCTTTATAAATTTTCCGTCAAAGCGTTTAACGGTCACAGCCTTGGCATAATCGGTTTGAGGATAGACCTTATCGGCAGACATATACAAATCTTCACGATACAATCCACCCTCATATTCAAATTGTATCGAAATTGTCAGAGGTCTCCCCGGTGCTATACCGTTGCTCGCGTGTACCGTATAATTTTCATCGGCACGAAGCGCATACCGCTCAAAGCCTGCCTCGTCTGCTGTTACCGATATTGAGACGTATTTGTCTTTGTTCTCCAATTCTTCAAACCGCGGGTCGTTCAGTATTTTATCAAGAAATTCACGGTCGTAATCCGTAACGGCAATTTCGGGACACTCTCTTAATGCTTCTTTTTCGGAAATTTCAACGGTATTTGGACTGCCTGTTCTGAACGGAGGGAAATATGCAAAAAACAGCAGATATATCAGAGCAATTAAAATAAGCAAAATAATAATTGCAGCTTTTAATCTTTTATGCTTTTTTCCCATAATACTTCCTCCAGAATATTACGTCTTATTTCTGCAAAGTACCATGGGACAAAGCCGTCAGATAAGCATTGATAAATCCGTCAAGATCGCCGTCCATGACCGCGCCGATATTGCCGTTTTCAAAGCTTGTGCGGTGGTCTTTGGCAAGAGTGTAAGGCATGAAAACATAGGAACGTATCTGCGCGCCCCATGCGATTTCTTTCTGCACGCCCTTGATATCCTCGATTTTTTCCAGATGCTCCCGCTCCTTTATCTCAACAAGCTTTGACATAAGCATTTTCATGGCGTAATCCTTGTTCTGGTACTGGCTTCGCTGGGTCTGGCAGGACACAACTATTCCCGTGGGGATATGCGTCAGACGCACCGCGGAGGAGGTCTTGTTTACCTTTTGTCCGCCTGCGCCGCTGGCACGGTAGAAGTCTATCTCCAAATCCTCGGGACGTATCTCAATGTTGGTGTCCGCCTCGGTCATTTCGGGCATTACTTCAAGGGACGCAAAGGAAGTGTGACGGCGTCCCGAGCTGTCAAAGGGAGACACACGCACAAGACGGTGTACGCCCATTTCCGACTTCAAAAAGCCGTATGCGTTCAGTCCCTCAATAAGCAGGGACGCGGATTTAAGTCCCGCCTCTTCGCCGTCCAGATAGTCAAGAGTAGTCACCTTAAAGCCGTGGCTTTCCGCCCACATATTGTACATACGGAAAAGCATCTGCGCCCAGTCCTGCGCCTCGGTGCCGCCCGCTCCCGCGTGGAACGTGAGAATGGCGTTCTTGCTGTCGTACTCGCCTGTGAGCAGGGTGGTAAGCTTCATGGCTTCAAGCTCTTTCTTGAAGTGGTCGGCGTCACGCTTGATGTCCATGGCAGTCTCCTCGTTGTCCTCTTCCTCCATGGCAAGCTCGATCATGGTGAGAGCGTCTTCAAGCTTTTCGTTGAGCTTGTTGTAGCTTTCGATAGTTGCTTCGTAGTGCTTTATGGTCTGCATTACCTTCTGGGAATTTTCGATGTCGTCCCAGAAACCGTCCTTGCCCGACTCCTCCTGAAGCCGCGCAGTTTCGGACTTTGCCTTGTCAATGTCAAGAATTTCATAAAGCTGTTTCATATCCTTGCGGTAGCCCTCAAGCTCCACACGAAGTTCGTCAAGTAATAACATAATAAATTTCCTCCAAATCAAAATAAATATTTTTTGCGGTAAATTGTTATTTTGTTTTGTCAGAAGAGGTTGTGCCTATAGGCAATATATTTGTATTCCATAAAAATCTCTTTTCTCAAATAAAATCATATAAGGAAATTATACCATATATTTTAAACTTTTTCAAGACCCTATAACGATATAATTCTGTATGGCGGGAGAAACGTCCCGCTGACATATAGAAGTATTTAGTTTGAGAAAGGTGCTGCGTATGATTTTAAGCAAAGCTTGTACATTATTTCTGGAGCAAGTTACAAAATCTCAATATACTTTCCAAC
>CAMWVO010000163.1 GCA_947177695.1 uncultured Clostridia bacterium | reverse complement strand
AATGTATTGGGCGGAGTCGAATCCGGATGTATGAGCTTGCGAGTAAAAGAAACACCGCAGCTTGTAGATGCGCAGAAAAGGCTAAACGAAGGATTATATAAAATATTTGGATCGTGTCCGGCAGAACATGACAATGACTATATTTTTCACATGACGTTTGCTATTGGCGGTGCAGACTATGAATCATATCAAAGGGCTTATGATGAATTAAAAAAGAGTGATTACAATCAGACATTTAGGTTCAGTAAGTTAGGTCTATTATATTATGACGATGATAATATTACTCCGGGAACATATTTCTGTTATAAGGTTTGTGAAATATAATACTGCAACAGAAATAAATTAGCCTCTATCAGAAGTTTGTTGTACGGTTATCTGTCATGGGTAACTGCCCATTAGGCATTTTGGCGAAAGGTAAAAGGAATACTAATTGTTCCACGTGGAACAATCTGCTGCAAATTGCGAATGTGAGTTTTTTCTTTGTCAAATATCGCATATGTGTTTATTCATAAATTGGAGAGGATAAAAATGAGTCATTATATAGACAGCTACGACGTGGCTGTGATCGGCGCGGGACACGCGGGTGTGGAGGCGGCTCTTGCGGCGGCGCGGCTGGGCGCGAAAACCGTTATGTTCACCATCTCGCTGGACAACATTGCGAATATGCCCTGCAATCCCTCTATCGGCGGCACGGCTAAGGGACATCTTGTCCGCGAGATAGACGCTCTCGGCGGGGAAATGGGTAAAGCCGCCGACGCCTGCTTTATCCAGAGCCGTATGCTTAATAGGGGAAAGGGTCCTGCGGTGCATAGCCTGCGGGTTCAGGCGGACAGGGTCAAGTATCACAACCACATGAAAAAGGTTTGCGAAATGCAGGAAAACCTTGACGTGAAGCAAGCCGAGGTCACGGAAATCCTTGCGGAAAACGGTTCGGTCACGGGAATTGTTACACATCTTGGCGGCGAGTACAAGGTCAAAACCGCAATAATCGCCACGGGTACTTATCTGAAAGGACTTATCCATGTGGGGGACGTTTCCTACGAAAGCGGTCCCGACAGCACTTTGCCCGCAAGGGGGCTTTCGGACAGCCTGCGCGGTCTGGGAATTAATCTGCGCCGCTTCAAGACGGGTACTCCCAGCCGCGTCCACCGCCGCTCCATTGATTTTGACAAGCTTGAAATTCAGCACGGCGACGGGGATATTCAGCCTTTTTCCTTTGAAACTCCCCGGGAGGGTCTGGAAAACATCGTGCCCTGCTATGTTGCCTATACAAATGAGGAGACCCATAAGGTTATCCGCGAAAATATCCACCGTTCGCCCATGTATTCGGGCAGGATTGAGGGAATAGGTCCGCGGTACTGTCCGTCTATCGAGGACAAGATCGTGCGGTTTTCCGAGCGTCCCCGCCATCAGCTTTTTATCGAGCCTATGGGTCTTGACACCGAGGAATTTTATTTGCAGGGAATGTCCTCGTCCCTGCCCGAAGATGTGCAGATCGCATTTCTGCGGACGATAAAAGGTCTTGAACGTGTGGAGATAATGCGGAACGCCTACGCTATCGAGTACGACTGCTGCGATCCGCAGGATCTGCGTCACACACTGGAATTTAAAAATATCCGCGGGCTTTACGGCGCGGGACAGTTCAACGGCACTTCGGGCTATGAGGAAGCCGCCGCCCAAGGACTTGTTGCGGGAATAAACGCGGCTCGGTACTGCAAGGGCGAGGAGGGGATAACTTTAAGCCGATCGTCGTCCTATATCGGCACGCTTATCGACGACCTTGTTATAAAGGGCTGTCTTGACCCCTACCGCATGATGACCTCCCGAAGTGAGTACAGACTTTTGCTCAGGCAGGACAACGCGGACGAGCGGCTTACTCCGCTGGGGCATGAGATAGGCTTAATTTCCGAAGAACGATACAAATTGTTCCACGTGAAACAATTGCAGATAAAGCAGGAGATTGCACGGGTCAAGTCTAAAACTTTGTCCCCCACAGATGAATTGAACAAGCTGCTGACCGAAAAGGGTACGGCGGAAATTTCCACGGGTGTGAAGATGAGCGATCTGATACGCCGTCCGCAGATATCTTACGAGGACTTAAAACCCTTTGACGCGGAAAGACCCGAACTTTCTTATGAAGTGCGGGAACAGGTTGGCTTGCAGATCGAATACGAGGGCTACATTGAGCGGCAGTTTGCGGAGGTTGAACACGTCCGCAAACTTGAAACCAAGAGGCTGCCGCAGCCTTTTGACTATAACGAAATAAAGGGTCTGAGCCTTGAAGCGCAGGAAAAGCTGAACCGCGTTCAGCCCGAAAATATCGGACAGGCAAGCAGGATATCGGGGGTCTCTCCCGCGGATGTGAGCGTGCTTATAATCTGGCTTGCCTCCCGCAAGTAACAAGGAGGGCTTTATGGCTGTTTTACCCGAATACAAAATTTTTGCAGAGCTTTTTTCGTCGGAGGGATTTGAGGTCTCCGAGGAGCAGTATGGAAAATTTTCCGAGTACGCCCGAACTCTTGTGGAGTGGAACGAGAAAATGAATTTGACTGGAATAACCGATCCGGACGGGATTGTGGAAAAGCATTTTCTGGACAGTATCCTGCCGCTGAAGTTCCTTGAAATTTCCGACGGGAGCAAGGTCATAGATGTGGGTACAGGAGCGGGCTTCCCTGGCGTACCTATAAAAATTTACCGTCCCGACCTTAAACTTACGCTTTTGGATAGTCTCAATAAGCGGTTGAATTTTCTCTCCGCTGCGTGCGAAGCGGCGGGACTTAATGCGGAGCTTGTCCATGCCAGAGCGGAGGAGGGAGGACGTGATCCGCAGTACAGAGAAAAATTTGACGCTGTTTTCGCAAGAGCGGTGGCATCAATGCCCGTGCTTGCGGAGTACTGCCTGCCCTATGTTAAAGTCGGCGGGGTGTTCGCGGCGATGAAAGGTCCCAGTGAAAACTATAAGGACGGTGAAAATGCCGTAAAGCTTCTGGGCGGAGAAATTGCAGACGTTAAGGAATACGGACTTCCTAACGGAGATAAACGCGTACTTATAATAGTGCGCAAGATTGCTCCAACGGCGGGGAAGTACCCCAGAAACGGCGGGCAAATATCCAAAAAGCCGCTGTAAAACTGCATAATATAAATTGTTCCACGTGAAAAAGCCGCCGCTTTGCGGCGGGAATTTGCGCAAATCGCGAATACGAGTTTTGCTCCGCAAAACATCGCGATGTGTGCTTTACCTAAAAATGTTCCACGTGGAACAATTTTATCTTAATTTTATCTTTATTTGCAAAAATTATTGCAATCGTGCGCAGAATATGGTATAATTATACTTATTGAAAATGAAAGGAAGACTGTCATGGCGATCGTTATTGCTGTCGCAAACCAGAAGGGCGGCGTGGGAAAATCCACTACCGTGGTGAACCTTGCGGCGTGTCTGGGACAGAGAAAGGAAAAAGTCCTGTGCGTTGACATGGACGCTCAGGGAAATACAACAAGCGGATTCGGCATCCGCAAGAAAAACGTAGGCATATCTACATATGACGCGCTTTTAGGGCTTCGCAGGATTCAGGAAGCTGTCATAAAAACCGAGTTTGAGAACGTGTGGCTTGTGCCCGCAACGTCCTCCCTTGCCGCCGCCGATATAGAGCTTATCGAGGTGGACAATATGCAGAAGCGCATGAAAATGCAGCTTCTAACAATAAAGCAGGACTACGACTACATACTGCTTGACTGCCCGCCGTCCCTGTCGCTTATCCCGGTAAACGCGCTTTGCGCCTGCGATACGGTGCTGGTGCCAATGACCTGCGAGTACTTTGCAATGGAGGGACTTTCCCAGCTGGTGGAGTCCATACGTTTGGTAAAGCAGAGATACAACCCGACTATCGACATTGAGGGAATACTTTTCACCATGTTCGACGGACGGCTCAACCTTACAAGCCAGGTTGTAAGCGAGGTCAAGAAGCATTTCCCCAAGAAAATGTTCAAGACCGTTATTCCGAGAAACGTGCGTATTTCTGAGGCTCCCAGCTTTGGAAAGCCGGTTATTTACTATGATAAAAGCTCCCGCGGCGCGGAGGCTTACGAGCTTTTCACGGAAGAGCTGCTGAAAAGGCATAAGGCTGCCGAAAAAGCGCTGGCTGCTTCAAAAAAGTAACGAAAGGGGGCAAAAATTGTTCCATGCGGAACAATTGAGATATGGCTAAGAAAAGTTTAGGAATGGGTCTTGACGCGCTTTTCGGCGACAACGGCGCAGAGGGCGGCGATACCCATACTTTGAGAATATCCGAAATAGAGCCCAACCGCAAACAGCCCAGACAGGATTTCGACGAGGCTGCAATCGCGGAGCTTGCGGACAGTATCCGTCAGCACGGACTTATCCAGCCGATAGTGGTGCGTCCTATGGAGGACGGCTACCAGATCGTGGCGGGCGAACGCCGCTGGAGAGCCTGCCGTATGCTGGGCATGAGCGAAGTTCCCGTTGTTATAAAGGAACTTAGCGACGAGGAGACAGCTCAGATCGCGCTGATTGAAAACATTCAGCGGCAGGACTTAAATCCCGTGGAGGAAGCCGCCGCGTACCGCGCTCTTATGGACGAGTACGGAATGACTCAGGAGGCAGTCTCAAAGGCGGTGGGAAAATCCCGTTCCGCTATCGCAAACTCGGTTAGACTGCTTAATCTTCCCGATGAGATCGTGGAAATGCTGAGAAAAGGGCAGCTTTCCGCAGGACAGGCAAAGGCTATCGCTTCGGCAAATTCCGAGGAGGATATGCTTGAAATCGCAAAGCTTGCCGCGGACGGAAAGGTCACCGTAAGAGGAATAGAAAAGCTTGCCGCGGAGAAGTCCGACAAGGACGGCGGCGATACGGAGGAAAAGGCGTCCGTTCCGAGAACAGCAGAGGAAAGAGCGGAGAGAAGCTTTATTACCGAAATGGAGATCAGCCTTGAAGATCATTTACAGAAAAAGGTGAAGATCGTTTCCAAGGACGGCGAAAAGGGTACGCTTACCATTGACTTTTACAGCAAGGACGAGCTTACCGACCTTGCGGACAGACTGACTTGCTATTAAAAAAGACAGACCTGCCAAGCTGTGCGGCTTGACAGGTTTTTGTTTTTATGCTTTTAGTTTCGACATTTTCCCGAAAAAAGCCGTGGTATAATAACGCTGAGAAAAAATAAAGGAAGTGCGTTTTATGCCGTTTCTTGTCAAGGAAAAAGTTGTGAACAAGGTCATACAGGTGGAAACGATAAAAATTGACCCGAATCCATACCAGCCCAGACGTGAATTTGACGATATTGAGGGTCTGGCACAAAGCATCAGCCAGAACGGAATTTTGCAGCCGCTTACCGTCCGCAGGGTGGACGACCGCTTTCAGCTTGTGGCAGGGGAGAGACGTTTAAGAGCGGCAAAGCTGCTGGGAATGGAATTTGTCCCCTGCATTGT
>CAMWVO010000162.1 GCA_947177695.1 uncultured Clostridia bacterium | reverse complement strand
CTCTTTCATAACGGCGATCATCTGCTTCTGCATATGGTATATCAGCTTGTAGGCAATGCCGAAAATTCTGGTCGTGCCGTTGCTGAAATTGTAGATAGTTCCGTCGTTGACGGTGTTCACCGCGCAGTACAGACAAAAATCCAGAAAGGCGGGGACAACAGGCTCGCAGCCCTCGGAGATGAGAAAATCCTCCAGATGATTGTTTGCAAGGGGAGAGTACTTGACGTAAATCTCGCCTACAATTCCTACGCGTATTTTCTTTTCCTTTGTCCGCTCGACTGCTGAAAAGTCAGCAAGAATTTCGCGGTAAAGCTTTTTAGTTTTGCGGTATCCGCCCCTGCGGAAAAGCTCGGATATCCTGTCCCGCCATTTGTCAAGGACGGCTTTGCTGTCCCCCTTGTTCACCTCGTAGGCGCGGCAGGTATTGTAGAGGCTCATGAGGATATCTCCGTACAGCACGGCGTAAAGCATTTGCAGGAACATTCCCGCCGTAATCTTAAATCCGCTGTCCTTTTCAAGTCCGCTGAAATTCAGGGACAGCACGGGTATCTGGGGAAACTCCTCGTCCAGAGCCTTTCTCAGCAGGTGTATATAGTTTGAAGCGCGGCAGCCTCCTCCCGTCTGGGAGATAAGCAGGGCGACCTTGTTCACGTCGTATTTTCCGCTTTTCAGCGCGTCGATGAACTGTCCGATAACAAGCAGAGCAGGGTAGCAGGTGTCGTTGTGGACGTGCTTCAAGCCCTCGTCCACAACGCTTCTTGCGGAGGACGTGAGCAGCTCCATTTTGTAGCCGTTATTGCGGAAAATTTCCATTATAAGACCGAAATGTATCGGCAGCATATCGGGGATTAGAATTGTGTGGGTATGCTTCATTTCGGGGGTAAATTTTGCGTTGGACAAATAAAAAGCACTTCCTTAGTAAAATAATTTTTATATCATATCCATTGCTGTATTGAGAAGTAATGCCGCAACGAAAAGTATGATGAGTACTTTGACTAATACGATTATTGCTCGCTTTAAGGGAGAAGCTTTTTTCTCCTGAAAATGAGCGTTTCTGTCAACCCATTGTTCTGAAACGGTATTTGACACGTTTACGCGCCGTGGAGGTAAATTCGACCGCTCCCGATCAGCTTTTCCAAGCAAAGCAAGCGGGTCTTGTCGCTCCAAAAGCCGATTGTGAAACTCCTCCAACCACACCAAATCTTCCTCGTTACAGTCCGTTGCAGATGTCTCATGAGCTATTTTATTCCGCAGCCCTTGCACGCGTTGCAGCCAACGGTAATCTCTATCCCACGATGTCACCACAGAGCGCCCGCGAAAAGAATTCAGCCCCATCTCCGTAATGTATTGTTTGATCCCGCTCTGGCTCGAAAGCATATCGCGGCAGATATTGTCAACCCTTTTGTATTCATCAAACAGTCTCTCTTCGGTTTCTAACATTATTTATCTCACCAGTTCTGTTATTTTAAATCAATCCGCAGCCATAGCCGCAACCAAGCTTCTGAGACGAATCTTCGCCGCGCCCAGATTGTTTATCTCATCAATTTTAAGCTGCGTATAAAGCTTTCCGCCGCTTTCGAGAATGGAACGCACCTCGTCCGTGGTGATAGCGTCAATTCCGCAGCCGAAGGAAACAAGCTGTACAAGCTGCATATCGGGCTGTGTGGTGACATACTTCGCCGCACGGTAGAGACGTGAATGGTAAGTCCACTGATTCAGGACGGTAAGCTCGGGCGTATCCGCAAGGTGAGCAACGCTGTCCTCGGTTATGACAGCCAGTCCAAGACTTGTGATAAGCTTTTGGATACCGTGGTTTATTTCGGGGTCGATGTGGTAGGGACGTCCCGACAGCACGATTATCGGCATCTTGCGCTCCCGCGCCTTTTTGATGATCTCCTCGCCCTTTTTCACAACGTCCGAAAGATAGCTGTTCATAGACTCCATAGCCTTGCTCCAGACCGCTTTCGCGTCCTTTTTGGTAACGCCGTATTTTGCAAGAGACTTGCTCATTACCTCGGCAAAATGCTTCTCCAGATTTATGTCAATGTACGGGTGCAGGAAGTTATCATCGTTAAGCTCACCGACGTTGGCTTTCAGCAGTTCGGGATAGTACGCAACCACAGGACAGTTATAGTGGTTGTCGCTTTGTCCCTCGTCAATATTGTAGCTTTCGCAGGGGTAGAAGATGAAGTCAGCGCCCCGTTCAAGCAGACTTAAAATATGTCCGTGGGCAAGCTTCGCGGGGTAGCATACCGTGTCCGAGGGAATGGTGTGCTGACCCTTGTAGTAGATGTCGCGGGAGCTTTCCTCGCTGACAATGACTTCGAAGCCAAGGTCTGTAAACACTCTGTGCCAGAAAGGAAGCTGCTCGTAAAAGCCCAGACAAAGGGGCAGTCCCACCTTTGCTTTGGGAGAAGCGGGCTTCTCGCTCACAACGCTTAACAGGCGGTCGTATTTGTATTCGTAAAGACAAAGCTTTTCCTCGGTTGAAGATATTCCCGCGCCCTTTTCGCAGCGATTTCCGCTGATAAACTTTCTTCCATCACCGAAGCTTATCACTGTCAGATTGCAGTGCGCCGTACAGCCGCCGCAGTTTCTCTGCTTAGCGGAGTATGTGAAATTCTCAAGCTGTTCCGCGGTGAGCATTGAGGACTTTTCGCCTCTGTGCTCCATAGCGTACAGAGCGCAGCCGAACGCTCCCATAAGACCCGCAATTGCGGGACGGACAACGTTCCTGCCAAGCTCCAGCTCAAAGGAACGCAGCACCGCGTCGTTAAGAAACGTACCGCCCTGAACAACAATGTGCTTACCCAGTTCGTCCACGGATTTTGCGCGGATAACCTTATAGACCGCGTTTTTGATTATGGACGAGGAAAGTCCCGCGGAAATATCCTCCACGGACGCGCCGTCTTTCTGCGCCTGCTTTACGGAGCTGTTCATGAAAACCGTGCAGCGAGAACCAAGGTCAACAGGCTTTTCGGCGAAAAGTCCCAGCTGGGAAAATTCCGCGATATCGTAGCCCATTGCAAGTGCGAACGTCTGGATAAAAGAGCCGCAGCCCGACGAGCAGGCTTCGTTCAGCATAATGCTGTCGATAGCCTTGTTTTTGATCTTGAAGCACTTGATGTCCTGACCGCCGATGTCGATAATAAAGTCAACCTCGGGCTCAAAAAAGCTTGCCGCCTTGTAGTGGGCAACCGTCTCAACAATGCCGTGGTCTATTCCCAGACCCGCTCTGATAAGATCCTCACCGTAGCCCGTTACCGCCGAGGAGACTATCTTTATTCTGTCCCCCGCAAGGGCGTAGATGTCCTTTAGTTTTGCGGAAATAATATCCAGCGGTCTGCCCATACTGGAACAGTAATGCTGATACAGAAGTTCTCCCTCGGGCGTGATAAGCACCAGCTTTGTGGTGGTTGAACCCGCGTCGATACCGAGATAAGCCTCTCCCTCGTATTTGTTTATATCCGCATATTTCAGGTCGAACTGTCTGTGTCTTGCCACAAAGCTTTCGTACTCATCCTTAGAGCCGAAAAGCGGCTGACCCGTAATAATATCGTCTTTCATTTCGGCGTTTTTCAGACGCTCGGTAATTTCGTCGATTGGCATAGGCTCAACGTTTTCCTTTGCGTAAAGAGCACAGCCGAACGCCATAAAGCAGGGGGCGTTTTCGGGGAAAACAGCGTTCTCGTCGGAAAGCTTCAGGCTGTTCACAAATGCCTTGCGAAGTCCTTTCTGGAACGACAGAGGACCGCCCAGAAACAGAACTTTACCCTTGATCTCACGACCCTGAGCAAGTCCCGAAACGGTCTGATCGACCACCGCCTGGAATATGGAAGCGGCAATATCCTCGCGCTTTGCACCCTGATTGAGCAGGGGCTGAATGTCCGACTTTGCAAAAACTCCGCAGCGCGAAGCTATGGGGTAAAGCTTTTCCGCGTTCAGAGCAAGCCTGTCAAGCTCGTCCGTTGTGATTCCCAAAAGGGTAGCCATCTGGTCTATGAACGCGCCCGTGCCTCCCGCGCAGGAGCCGTTCATGCGCTGCTCAACTCCGCCCGTCAGGAAGATTATCTTCGCGTCCTCGCCGCCAAGCTCGATAACAACGTCCGCGTCAGGATAGCTGTGGTTTACGGCAATAAACGCGCCGAAAACCTCCTGCACAAAGGGAAGTCCCGAGGCGTTGGCAAGACCCAGTCCCGCCGAGCCTGTAATGCTCAGACGGAACTGGCAGTCCGAATATTCCTCCGCTATTTCGGAAAGCTGCTCCTCAACGGTCTCACGCACCTTTGAGAAATGCCGCTGATACCGAGAGCGGATAATGTTGCTATCCTCGTCCAGAATAACCGTTTTGACCGTTGTGGAACCAACGTCAACACCAAGCGAAAAAATTTTACTCATAACTAAATTTCCTTTTTAATATATAGATTCCCCGATTTTTCCCCGAATTATTTTGTAATTCTGAGCGATATATCAAACGCCTTTACCGAGTGGGTCAAAGCGCCCACAGAAATAATGTCCACGCCAGTTTTCGCAACATCCGCCGCGTTTGCAAGAGTAATATTTCCCGACGCTTCGAGGACAGACTTGCCGCCTGCGATCTTAACGCATTCCGCCATCTGCTCCACAGTCATATTGTCGAGCATAATAACGTCCGCCTGACAGTTCAAAGCCTCCCAAAGCTCTTCAAAGCTGCGTACCTCCACCTCTATCTTTACCATGTGTCCGACTTTCGCGCGGAGAGCCGCGACTGCGTTTGTAAGGCTGCCGTAAGCGTCGATATGGTTGTCCTTGAGCATTGCTCCGTCGGAAAGATTGAAGCGGTGATTTTTTCCTCCGCCGACTACAACCGCGTATTTTTCCAGAGCGCGAAGTCCGGGGAGGGTCTTTCTTGTTTCCGCTATAGTACAGTTTGTTCCCTCGCAGCAAGCAACGTATTTAGCGGTCTCGGAAGCAATTCCCGACATATGCTGCAAAATGTTCAGAGACGTCCTTTCGCCCTTTAAAATGGATTTGGTACGACCCGTAACGGTTGCGATAACGTCCCCCTTGCAGACCTTTCCGCCGTCCTTTATTTTTATTTCGGACTTAATGTCGCCGTCAATAAGCGTAAACACTCTCAGCGCGCAGTCAATGCCGCAGAGAACGCCCTCCGCCTTTGCAATAAAGCTTGCAGTGGAAATGTCCTCGTCGTCAAGCAGATAGTCGGTAGCCAGGTCTATGTAGTTGATATCCTCCGCCAGAGCGCGGGTGATAATGTCGTCAACGTAAAAATTCGGTAAGTTCATAATATTTGTCCTCCTTTTAAGTGCTGTATTAAAATAATTATATTGACAAACCGGAAGCTGATAAACTAATTATTCTGTTTTGTTTTCTAAAAAATCTCCTATTTTGCCAAGATGTTTTCCGAGAGAATGATATTGTCCCGAATAAATTACAGGAGCGAACTTT
>CAMWVO010000161.1 GCA_947177695.1 uncultured Clostridia bacterium | reverse complement strand
CCGCCCTCTGGACTTCTGCGAGCTGGGCTCAGCTCGACCAGCTTTAGTCGGCGGCGTTGCCGCCTAAGTATTACAAACAAGTTACATTTTTCCGTTTTTCTTGACATATATAGATAATCGATATATAATATATATAGATTATCTATATATGGAGGGATAACCGTGAAAATAAGTAAAAGTCTCCTTGCAGGCTCGGCAGGAATGCTCATACTGCACCTGCTGGAGGAAAAGGAAATGTACGGCTACGAGATAACCGACGTGCTTGAAAAGCGTTCCGACAGCACCTTTGCGCTCAAGGCGGGGACGCTTTATCCCCTGCTTCATTCTCTTGAGCAGTCGGGATATGTGACCTCCCGCGAGTCGGAAGCCGAAAACGGCAGAATGAGAAAATACTATTCCATCACCGACGACGGCAGGAAATTCCTGAAAAGCAAAAGCGACGAGTGGGAGGTCTTTTCCGGCGCGGTGAACAAGGTAATGAGAGGAGGAACGTTATGAAAAAGTCCGACTATATAAGCACGGTCATGGAGCAGGTCAGGTGCAAAGCCGTACATAAGGCTCTCGGAGAAGAGCTTGAAGCCCATATCGACGACTGCGCGGAAGCCTTTGCCGCCGAGGGTCTTTCCATCGAAGAAGCGGAGGAAAAAGCCGTCCTTACCATGGGCGACCCTGTCGAAACAGGCATACAGCTTGACAGAGTTCACCGACCGAAATTTCCCTGGGCGATCGCAGTTTCCGCTCTGCTTCTGCTTACAGCGGCGGCTTTTGCGGAGCATTTTATGAGAACCTATTTCGGTTTCAGAGCGTTTATAGAGGACGACTTCGGGATAAATGTTTTTCTCGGAGCTGCCATAGCCGTACTGTCGGCGGCGGTGTTCTGCTTTGCGGACTATACGGTATTTCTCAAAGCGCCAAAAGCTGTCTATGCGGTGTATCTGATCGGCTTCGCGGCTCTGCTTCACTATCACATACATTTTGCCGATACTGATCATGAAATAATACGCGGAAACGTCTTTTTCTTCACCATGCTTCTCGCGCCCTTTACCTGCGGATTTGCTTTTTCAATGCGGGGCGGCGGCTTCGGAAGATTTGTATTGACCTGTCTGCTGACTGCTGTTCCGCCTATGTATATTGCCATATGCGCTCCAAGCGTTTCGGCGGCAATAATGGCGGGACTGACCGCTCTTGCGGTAATGACCGTGCTTGTATGTCAAGGCAGCTTTAAGGTCAACAAGCTTTCCGCATTTGCTTTTATGTATTTGCCCGCCGTTCTTGGAGCGGTCGGGCTGGCGGCGTTTACAGTCAAGCGGAGAAATAAGATCCCATATGAGTACAAGGCTCTTGACCGTACAATAATGGACGTCATACTGCCCAATTCAGATCTTATCGGCAGCGGAGGACATATTGAGGTGGAGAATCGCCCTTGGTATCATTATTACAACTATATCATAACCGCTGTGTTTTCCGATTTCGGAACGGTTGCGGGAGTTGCACTTGTCCTGCTGGCTATCTCCCTGCCGGTTATAATGCTTATCAGTCTGCGGGGACTGAAAAACCGTTTCGGCAGAACGGCAGGCTTTGCGATAGCCGCGGTTTTCCTTTATGCGTCGGTGACGGTGATACTTTCAAATGTGGGAATTACAACGGGCTTTGAGGGTTACACGGCAATGCCGCTGACTGCGGGGAACGCCGCAAACTGCGCGGTAAGCGGCGCGCTTATCGGTATATTCATGTCGGTTTGCAGACGGTCGGATATTATGCCCGAAGCGGAAATTGAAAAGCGCAGACAGCGCACTATGTAACAAACCTTTAGGCGGCGCAGCCGCCGACTAAAGCTGGTCCAGCTGAGCCCAGCTGGCAGAAGTCCAGAGGGCGGAGCCCTTTGGTCGCGCTCCGCAGACGGCGAAATCCCCTCCTGCGCCCGCAGGCGCAAAGCCTCTGAAACGGAGCAGGAGGTGAGAAACGCGAAAGCGTTTCGAGGAGGGGCGAACACGACCGCCCCTCCTTTTTGCGTCTCTAAGCAAAACTTCCCTTGAAAACAGTCCGGTGGACTGTTTTCAACGAACAATGCTTTGTTTGGGATTAAAACATAATGCGATAAACTCCAACCAACATTTTGTTCCGTCCCAAACGTCACACTGTGACGTTTGGGAGATATAGTTTGCCTGAAACCGTAAGAAGGGGGAGCGGTCGTGTCCGCTCCCCCTCGGAATGACTGTCGTCATTCCTCACCCCTTTCACCGTTCTGAACGATATGCGCCTGCGGGCGCGGGGAGGGATTTCGCCGTCTGCGGACGGCGACCAAAGGCTCCGCCTCTGGACTTCGCGAGCTGGGCTCAGCTCGACCAGCTGATGTCGGCGGCTTCGCCGCCTAAGAACACGCACGATAGTGCGTTAAATCTAAATTTATTACCTTTATTGACAAACTGAAAAGGCTATGCAGTTTAAAACCGCATAGCCTTTTTTGATTTGCTTATTACTTGTTAAGTCTTGCTTCGAGAGCGTCAAGCTGTTTTTCCAGTGCAGCAGGAACCTTTCCGCCCTTGTCTGCAATGTCTTCCTTGTAGTATCTTCTCATCTCGGCAATTTCTTTCTTCCAGAGGTCCTTGTCAACGTCGAGAAGCTTATCCATGATCTCGGGAGTAACCTCGTCCTCGATACCCGATACGTCAATATCGCCCTTCTTGGGGAGGTAGCCGATAGCTGTTTCGTCAGCGTCGATCTCGCCCTCGCAGCGCTTGATGATCCAGTCAAGAACTCTCATGTTGTCGCCGAAGCCGGGCCAGATGAAGTTGCCCTCTTCGTCCTGCTTGAACCAGTTAACGTTAAAAATCTTGGGAGCATTGTCGCCCAGCTTTTCGCCCATGTCGAGCCAGTGCTGCCAGTAGTCGCCTACATTGTAGCCGATAAAGGGCTTCATAGCCATAGGATCGTGACGGAGCACGCCTACTGCGCCTGTTGCGGCAGCTGTTGTCTCGGAGGAAACAGCGGAGCCCATATAGGTGCCGTGTACCCAGTCAAAGGACTGATATACCAGCGGAGTTGTGGAAGCGCGTCTGCCGCCGAAGATGATAGCGGATACAGGCACACCCTGAGGATTGTTGAATTCGGGAGAAATGCAGGGGCAGTTCTCTGCGGGAGCTGTAAATCTGGAGTTGGGGTGAGCAAGCTTCTGGGGCTTGCCGTCCTCGCCCTTAACGGAAGTGAACTCAACGCCGTTAACCTTAGCGCCCTTCCACTCGGTAGCGTCAACGGGAGGATTCTTGTCAAGACCTTCCCACCAAACGGTGTTGGTCTCGTTGTTGAGAGCAACGTTTGTGAAGATAGTGTTCTTCTTTGTGGAAGCAAGAGCGTTGTAGTTGGACTTAGCGTTTGTTCCGGGAGCAACGCCGAAGAAGCCGTTCTCGGGGTTGATAGCGTAAAGTCTGCCGTCCTCGCCCTGCTTCATCCAAGCGATGTCATCGCCGACTGTGAATACTTCATAGCCCTTAGCCTTGTATCCCTCGGGAGGAATAAGCATTGCAAGGTTGGTCTTTCCGCAGGCAGAGGGGAATGCTGCTGTGATGTACTTAACTTCGCCGTTAGGCTTTTTAACGCCGAGGATAAGCATATGCTCAGCCATCCAGCCCTCCATCTTGCCCTGGTAGGAAGCGATACGGAGCGCGAAGCACTTTTTGCCGAGAAGAACGTTTCCGCCGTATGCGGAGTTGATGGACCAGATGGTGTTGTCCTCGGGGAAGTGAACGATGTATCTGTTTTCGGGGTCAACCTGTGCCTTGGAGTGGAGACCTCTTACAAAGTCGTTGGACTCGTCGCCGAGATTCTCAAAAGCAGCCTTGCCCATTCTTGTCATTATGTTCATGTTGAGAACAACGTAGATAGAGTCTGTAAGCTCAACGCCAACCTTAGCGAGGGGAGAGCCGATAGGTCCCATGGAGTAGGGGATAACGTACATTGTTCTGCCCTTCATAACGCCGTCGTAAAGGGGAGTAAGCTTAGCGTACATTTCCTTGGGGTCGCACCAGTTGTTTGTAGGACCTGCGTCCTCCTTGCGTCTGCTGCATATGAAAGTTCTGTCCTCAACGCGGGCAACATCGTTAGCGCGTGTTCTGTGGTACAGGCATCCGGGAAGCTCATCCTGATTGAGCTTATACATTTTATCCCAGCTGTCGTCGGGAAGAGAGCAAACCTCTTCTGTAAGCGCGTCAAGCTGTTCCTTAGAGCCGTCGATCCAGACGACCTTTTCGGGCTTTGTGAGCGCGATCATTTCGTCAACCCATTTGTTGACATTAGGATTCTTTGTCAGAGACATAAATTTACAGCTCCTTTGAAAAATTTTTGAAATGAAATTCGGATATTTCCGTCCCCAAAAACACAGTTATCGGGAATAATACGGCAAAAATATTCAAATTTCCCACAAATACTATTATATACCAGAACGGTCAATAAGTCAAGCGAAAATAAAGCGAAAATAAATTTTTGAAGCGTAAGTCCCTGTTCCCGTCCGGCAAGCTTATTTGACATAATTCGGGAGGATATGCTATAATATGACTGTTGCCGGCTCCTTCTTTGTCCGGGAAGGAGGTGACACCGGTATGGAGTTTTTTATTGGTCTGTTTCTTTCATTTCTTGTTTCCGTTGCAGCAGGTATTGCGGCAAACTTTTTGTACGGCATTATCTGCAAGTGGCTGAACGGGCGCAGGAAGTAAAACTCAAGGCAACAACAGCACAAAGAAACCCCCGCAGCTGCAACTGCGGGGGTTTCGCTTTTGTGAACCGTATGGAGCAGGTTCGTTTCTTTCATTATGGTTTTATTATACACCACAAAATTATTTTTGTCAATAGTCTTTTTAGTTATTCAGACCAAGATAAAATGTATGTGGCATTACCTTAGTTTCGAGCCGTTGGGAATATCCTTGTCCACGAAAATAACTCTCGCGTCCTCGCCCACGTCGGCGGCGACTATCATGCCCTGACTTTCAACTCCGCACAGCTTTGCGGGAGCAAGGTTCGCAACCACAATAATTTTCTTGCCCACCAAGTCTTCGGGAGCGTACCATTTAGCAATTCCCGAAACCACCTGACGGGTTCCGAAGCCGTCGTCCAATTGCAGGCATAAAAGCTTTTTCGCCTTGGGCACTTTCTCGCAGGATTTTACTTCCGCAACACGGAGATCAACCTTGCCGAAATCCTCAATATTAATGGTGTCGGAAATAGGCGTAAGGTTTGCCTTGTCCTCGTCCTCTGATTTCGGAGCGTTTTTCAGAAGTATTGCGTTAAGCTCCTCGGTCTCCTTGTCAATATCGAGACGAGGGAACAGTACCTCTCCCTTTTTAACGGTAACGTTTGCGGGCAGGACACCGAATTTTCCTGCGTTTTCGTATGTGATAAGATTTTCGTCAGCCCCTATCTGCTCCCAGACCTTAGGCATTGTTGTGGGCATAAAGCAGGACAGCAGGGTGGTGGAAA
>CAMWVO010000160.1 GCA_947177695.1 uncultured Clostridia bacterium | reverse complement strand
CGCCCCACGATTTCGAGGACTTGCGGGCATATGCGGACAAGTATATGCACCAAGGGGTCAAGATGGGAGAGGGCTGGCTTATCCCCGCGGAAATGGCGGCTCTTGCTCACGGGGGCGTGGAAAATATAATCTGCACGCAACCGTTCGGTTGTCTGCCGAACCATATTGTTGCAAAGGGAATGTCCCGCGTTATCAAGGAGGCTTTTCCGCAGGCGAATATCGTTGCGGTGGACTACGACCCCGGCGCGACGCGGGTCAATCAGGAGAACCGTATCAAGCTGATGCTGGCAAATGCTAAAAAAGAGATATAAGAAAAGAGGATAGGATTACCCAAAAAGTAATTCTATCCTCTTTTTTTATTCTCCGTATTCCCCGTAATTTTTTTCATACCAAGGCGTATCGGCAAACGCAAGATAAATGTCGTCCTCATCATTGAAATGCTCGGGGAGGGTCACATCGGAAAGACTTGTACAGCCTTGAAAAGCTCCGTCCTCAATTTCCGTCACGCTGTCGGGAATAACAATTTTTTTCAAGCCCGAACAGTTCAGAAAAGTCCACATTTCTATTTTTGTAACGCTGCTTGGAATTGTTATTTCTGTCAGACTTTTGCACTCGTCAAAGGTCAGACCTTCTATTGTTGAAATCGTTTCGGGAATACTGACCTCAGTCAGATTTTTACATTCGGAAAATGCCGTTCCCTCTATCTGCACAACGCTGTCGGGTATGACTGCCTTTTTGAGATTTCCGCAAGCTAAAAATGTCATTTCCCCTATAACTGTGACCTTTACGCCGTCAATCTCGCTGGGTATTATGACTTCCGCTTCGTCCCCAAGATATTCCGTAAGCTTGATATGGTCGCCGTCAACGATATACTCATACTCGCCGTTGCTTTGTGTGTTGTCGGGTTCTTCTTCATCTTCGGTTTCCGTTGTCTGAAAATCGGTCTCGCCCTCTTCATCTTCGCCGATATCGTCATCTTCCGCGATGTCTGTTTCTTCTGCCTCTGTCACTTCAATTTCTGTTTCCTCAACGTCGGGAGCATTTCCACCGCAGGCAGAAAGAGTTGCAGCCATAAATGCCATTGCTAAAATCATTGTAAATTTTTTCATAATATATGTATACCTCCTTGGCAAAAGCTTTTAAAATTATAGCATAAAACTCAAAGCTTGTCAATCAAATCTCGTATTGACGGAACAAACAGTCCTGCGAGGTATGGACAGTTTTTTACGGTTTGGGTATTGACAAAAGCAAAATTATTGTGTATACTGTAAATATAAAGAGCGTGCCGACGAACGGCTGCTCCCAAAAGTTTTTAGCTAATAAAAATAACCGTCAACTTGGGGAAGCTGGGCGGTTATTTTTGTCCTTTGTTACTTATGTCGCTTGTCGTGAAAGACAAGATAACAAAGGGTGACAACTGCTGTCAACATAAGTACAAACTGTACCAGATCAGATAAACTGACATATGTATCCATAAGTTATCAGTCCCCCTTTCGTCTGAATGAAAGGGGAGCAACCGTCCGCCGTTGGGCACACTCTTTTATTATAGTATCACACCTTTCTTCAATTGTCAACAAGGCTGAGCCTTGAGCCATGCCGCCGTCCATAGCGATGCCGGCAGATTTTGTTTCCGAGACTGGGAATTGCCTTGACACATAAGGGTTTGCACGAAAGGCTGAGCCAACTGAACAAAGTTCAGTCAACCCGTTGCCGCCGTCCATAGCAAGTGCAGACGAAAACAGAATAAATACAGCAGTCCCGCGGAGACCGTCAAACGGTTCCCGCGGGACTGATTTTATGGAGAGAAAATTATGAAGACATCATTTTGATAAAAGCTTGAGGTAATCGTAAACAAGCTGCATTGCCTCCGCGCGGGTGATGACCTTGTCGCCGTGGAACTGTCCGTCGGCTGTCTTGCCGAAGAAGCCCTTTCCGTATGCAATGGCAATGTGTCCGGCGTTTTCGTCGCTGCTCTTTACATCGCTGTAGAACGACTTGTAAATTCCTTTCAGCTCGGCAATTCCGTTGTGGTCGTATATATTCGCGAACATTACCGCCGCTTCTTTGCGGGTAGTCTCGGATACGTCCTTTGCAAGGGCTTCGGCTTCGGGGTCTTCTTCAGCGGCCTCCTCTACGTCGGGAAAATCGTAATACGCATATGCTCCGTTCAAAGCAGCTGTAAGCAGGTTTCCAAAATCAGCCTCGCTGATGGCGTCGTTCGGTCTGAATTTCTTTCCGTCTGCGGAAAGCGTTACGCCGTACTTCTGCAATTCGAGAATAGCCTCGCGCTGAGGTATATCCTTGATGTCGCTGTAGCTTACGCCGTCGGAGTCCGAAGCTGTTGCCGCATTTCCGTTCCAATTGCAAAGCTTGCCCGTTTTAGCGTTAATGTAGAACCTGTCGATATCGTACAGCAGATAGGTCTTGAACACACCGTCCTTGGTTATCCAGCCGTTGTAGTATTTGTTGAAATCCCGCTGTTCGTAAAGCTTCTTGAATGCTTCGTCGGTGCTGATAATATCCGCCGCAGGGAAAGTTATATTCTCGGTGTGGCTGGTGTCGTAATTGGTAACGACGCCGTTGGAGTCAACGGTTACGCTTATCTCGTTGTTGGACACCTGAATGCCGTTTACAAAGCGGCTGAATACAAATCTTCTTTCCGTGTCGAAGCGTTCCTTGTTGCTGGAATCCCTCCAGACGTTGACAGGCTCGGAGTTGCGTTTTTCAGCCCTGTACTGTGAGACAATATCCTTGGCGTAGGTCTTTGCGACTTCCTCGGCAACAGCGTTCGCCTTTTTCACATCAAGCTTAGGCATTTCGGAGTATTTCTGATTGCCGTATTTGTTGAGGGACAGTACTGCGCCGGTTTCCGCGTTAATGCGGACGTTTACATATTTGTAGCCGTCCTTTGCCGTCGCCTTGGACTTTTCAAGCTCGTACTCGGCGTACATGGTGAAAGTTTCCTTGCCGTTGTCGTCCTTTTGGGACGATACGCTGTAATTCCTAAGCTTGTAGCCGTCGGTAAGGGCAACGAATTTATCCTTTTTCATAAGAGCCGTGACCTGATCGGTTTTGAGGAGATTTTCATTCTGGTCAAGCTTTTTCTGTTCCGCTTCGGAAAAAACTACAGCTGCTTCAGCCGCGTCGGCATCGGCAACCTCGTCGTCGTAGTCGATGCCTATTCCCGTGGCAGGGTTTGCATAAGTGACCTTGTTGTTGCCGTAATAATGTTCGCCGCCTGCGGCTTTCATGTCCTCCCAGATGGTTGAAGCCTTGCCCGTGTAGGCGTCGATCTCGCTGTTGAAATCTGGTTCGTAAACAATCCTAACTACGGGCGTGTATTTTTTCTCCTTTTCGTTCCACTCATCGGAAATGCGGTAGTAGGGCGTAAGCGTGCAGAGGGACTTATAGGCTTCCTGTATCTCCGCTTCGGTCTTGGCGGTTTTAGCGTCGGAGAAAGACGCGCCGTCCCACCATGTCAGGCTCATCTCTGTCATTTCGCCAGTATCCTGATTTATTCTGATAACTCCGTCATTGTCCGTAACATCAACGCCGTTTACATTGCGCGTAACGCGTACCACGGCAACTCTTGACGAGAGGCTGAGATTTCTGAGTTCAAACTTGCACTCGCTGTAAATATCGGGATCGAGCTTTTTCAAATTCTCCTTAGCCTTGGCAATTATCTCTTCCTGAGAAAGCTTTGCAAGCCTTATCTCGCCGTAGACATTTTCGTCAAAGCCGTAGCGGCTGAACTCGGTTATAACGTTACCGATAATGGTAACGTTTATGCCTTTGCTTTCCTTTGCGCCGTCGGGAGTATTCCAGTTAAAGTTGTAGCCCGTTTTGCTGTACACCTTGCTTTCGGCGTAGGTAAATTCCGACAGCTCCTCGGGAATGTCGATACGCTTTTTGACTTCTGTCAGAGCGGCTTTCATGGACGCGTCCTCCTTTTTGGCGGTTGATGTTCCCGAAGCGGTTGCAGCGGGAAGTGCGTCAGGGTTTATCGCTGCCGCGATCGGAGCGCACGCCGTTCCAGCCAGCATTGCAGCCATGACCGCCGCGGCTGTTTTCATAGTAGTTTTTTTCATTTGATCATATCCTTTCAAAAGGCTGAGCCTTTATGCTTGCCGCCGTCTATAGCAAGTAACCGTACTGTTCTCCCGAGACGGAAATTCAGTTTTGGCAGCAAGCTTGCACAAAAAGCTCCGCGGTGAATGTTCTATAAGTAATACAATTCACCGGAGCGATTTTTTTCATTATACCACATATTTGTAGAATTGCACAACAACTTTTTCAATATTTGTGCATTCCTACAAATACAAAGAATTTTTTCGTTACCTGTTGACAAACTGTGCATAGCTGTGTATACTGTATATATGGAGATACACAGTATACACAGTCGGGAAAATATCAGCCGCCCGAACTCCATGCGTTTCAGTGTTTTGGACAAGATTTACACAAGTTTGCAAAAGCGAGGTTTTGTTATGGGTCAAGAAGAGCGGTTGCTGAAATTATATCGGGACTGGAAAGCGGAGCTGGAAAAGGTATGTCCGCAGCTTGTGTGCAAGGAGTTTTCATATCCGTACTATCTCCATATCCCCAAGGATTGGTACGAGCGGAAATTCCGTGTTTTGATCGTAGGGGAGGAAGGTCACGGCTCCAAACACAAAGATTTCGATATGCCTATTGAATGTGTACAGACATTTAACCGTGAATATATTGCCGGTCAATTGGAGGGTACATCCGGCACAGAATGCAAAAGAGGTCCGCTTTACAAAAGAAACAACAGCGCATTCTGGAATCGTATCCGCAAGATCAAAGCGCTGCGCGGTCCGAATGAGATATCTCTCACTTGGACGAACCTGGATAAAATTCATAGGCTCGGATCAAAATGTGCCTTGGATAAGGAGCAGCGGCTTGCTCTTCATCAGACGCCGACTGCAATCCTCTCTGAGGAGATAAAGCTGCTGAAGCCGACAGTAGTGATATTCTTCGGATGGTATGGTGTTTCTCTTGAAAAAGAACTTCCGTCAGTATTCCAAAAACTGTACCCCAAAGGCTTAGGTGATAACTCCCAATGGAGGAAAGAAAATATGAAGGTAATTTCTGAAAATGATATATGCTACATTTTTACATATCACCCGAATTGGGGGCAGCGGCAAAAAGGATATGAAGAAAAAATCCTTTCGGCAGTGAATGATGCGTTTACAGATGCCGATGAAACCCGAAGATGCTTGAAACAGCACGGCATTGATCGGTACTAAATCATTGCCGCTATACTTAAAGCTTTAAGATAAACAATTTCAAAGGAGGAATTGATCGGTGAATTTATTTATTAATGCCGCGGGCGACAAGCCCATGTACGAGCAGGTCAAGGACGGCATTAAGGAAGCCATTCTGAGCGGCGAGCTGAAAGCCCATCAGCTTATGCCAAGCGTAAGACAGCTTGCCGCCGACCTGAACGTAAGCATGATAACAAC
>CAMWVO010000159.1 GCA_947177695.1 uncultured Clostridia bacterium | reverse complement strand
CATGGTGTAGCCCTTGGACTTAACCGCTTCAACAACCTCGTCGGCGCGCTCGGTAATAATTCCCGAAAGAATAAGCGTGCCGCCGTTTGTGACAAATTTTTCAAACAGCGGGGACATTGCAATAAGCACGTCCGCAACGATATTCGCCGCGATAAGGTCGAACCCGCCGCCGATCTTTTCCACAAGAGAATTGTCGCTGATAATATCGCCGCAGTACGCCGTGTACTTTTCCGAGGAAATATTGTTTTTTGCAGCGTTTTCCTTGGCGGTCTCAACGCTGTTCCGGCTGATATCCACCGCCGTGACCTCTTCCGCTCCCAACAGTACCGCCGCTATGGACAGTATGCCGCTTCCACAGCCAAGGTCGAGAACCCTGTCGCCCTCGCGGAGATTTTTTTCTATAAGCTCCAGACAAAGCTGTGTGGTGTTGTGCTGACCCGTGCCGAAGCTTGAAGCGGGGTCTATTTCAAGGATAGTCCTGCTGTCCTTTTTGTCGTACTCTTCCCAAGAGGGCTTTATAACAAGCTTTTCGCCCACGGTCAGGGGCTTGAAGTACTGCTTCCAGTTGTTTGCCCAGTCCTCCTCGCGGACGTTTGCAAGCTCCGCCGCAAGTCTGCCGAAAGCATTGTTTTCGTCCCTTTCTTTCAGCGCGGACATCTCCGAACGCAGCGCGGAAAGCATATCCGCACCCTGAGAGTCGTCGGGGAGGTACACCGTAACGCAGGTCTCGCAGTCTTTAAGGTTCATCAGATCGTCGTCTATGTAATCCCAGTTTCCGTTCTTGTCCGCGAGAAATTCCTCAAAATCCTTTGCGTCCTTTATCACAAAGCCTGTAACGCCTATCCCCAAAAGACAGCCGCACACAGGGTCGATACCCTCGGTGGTGGTGTAGATGTTTACTTCCGTCCAGTTCATTAGCAGTTCCTCCCGTTATTTTTGGCAATACATATTATAATTGTACACCATTTAAAAGAAATATTCAAGTACTGAAACAAAAATTTTTAACATAAAAAACAGTCCCCCATGAAAATCACGGGGAACTGCTGCAAATATATGACTTAGGAGAGGTTATATATGTTTAAAGATGCTTGGATTATTCGGAGGCTTTGATGATCTCCAGCATTACATCTTCAAGGGAAGCCTTGCAGCCGCTTTCGTAATAATCCTTGACTGCGGGATACGCAGTGCCGTACAGCTCCTGCACTCCGCAGGAACGGAAGCTTTCTTCAAGCGTGTTTTCACAGCCGAGGATAATATGCTCTAATGTCAGCACAAGAGCCTGTTCGTAATATTTTACATAATTGCTGTAGTGCATTTTGTCGCGGTCAAAGGGCTTTGCTTCAAGAAGCCTTTGTATCCGCTCGTCCTCAGCCCACTTTTCGCGGAGAAGCAGGTGCAGTCCCTCGTGGACTACCGCCATGTCCCCGCCTGAACCTATGGTAACGTTGTCAGAATAGGTCATTCCGCTGTTTGCGGCGGCTTCCGCAGAAAAGGCGTATATGTCCGTAAAAAGCTTTTGGTGCGCGGCAAGCTGCATTTTTTCAAGCATATCCTGCCAGTCAAAGCTTTCAATATCCTTTCGGAACTGCTCACCGCCGTCAGCCGAGTGTTCCTCCCAATATTTTTTGTAGAAGCCGTCCCAGCAGGCTTCATAGGCGGGAACAAAGCATTCCGTATCGGCGGTTATTTCATGGCGGGAGAAATCGGGATATTCTTTCCACAAACCGTTTTTCAGTATACACTCCATGCCCGAACAGTACACGCCGTTCTTTCCGTAGGAGAAAAACCAGTCGCCGTCCTTAACCTGCTCGTATATTTCGGGTATGACTGTCTTTACCGCGCTTTCATCGTTTCTCAGACCGTAGGCGCGTCCGTGGTTGCCTAAAAGACCGTACAGATTGAGCGTGTGGAAAAACAGGTTTACCATTGGGTTGTATGAAAATATTAGCTTGTATCCGCCGACCTTGTATTCGATATTGCACATACTAATCCTCCCTAACCGAGAGCAGTACCGCGGGTGCGGGGTAATCCGCGCACTTGGGGAACAGCCCGTTATCAAGCGCATTTTTTACTATCCGCATTGAGACGGTGGAGCAGCAGTACATATATCTTTGAAATTCGGGTACGGATTTAAGGTGCGGGGGAAGCTTCACGGGATTTATCATCAGTTTCATAAAGTCGTCGTGGAATTTTTCCGCAATGATGTTGTGGTACTTCTCACTTAAATCGTACAGAGCATAACGTTCCTTTTCTGCGATAACGGGAACGTCGCAGACAACCTTGTCGCCGTCCTTGGCAAGGTACCGAAGCTCGATAAATTTATCAAAATTCTCAAAGCAGCCTGCGTTTATCAGGGGTAATTGCTCCTCCTTGCCGCTGTGAATGGCATAGAGCATCTGTCCTATCTCCACGTCCTCCATACGGCGTTTTAGGATCTGCTGGGAGCCGAGCATAGTACTGCCCAGCAGTGTGCCGTATTCACAAAGGACTGTCTCATAGTTTTTCATTCCAACGCAATCTACTACATGATGGTGGCGTGCCTCACCGTTTATATAGTACTTCCCTCGTTCAAACTCCTTGTTGCCATAGTCGTAATTTGCGGGGTGACGTCTTCCCATTGCAAACCACTTGCCGCCGTTGGGACGGTCGGGATATTCCTCAAACGGCGTTCTTCCGCAAACATCATTGCGGACTTGGCTTACTGCATTGAGCAAAGTCCGAACAGTAAAGAAGCTGTCAAGCTTTGTCTGCTTGGATTCGGTCTGCTGTTTGTAGTAATCGCAGTCATGCAGTTCCTCAAAGCCTTTGTCCATAATTGCCCATACGTCCTTGTAAATGCTGTCCGCGATCTGCTTTTCAAGGGCAACATTGGCGGTAAAGTCATCGGGGCTGTAGATGATAAAATCGGTGTAGACCTTGTCGCCGACGCGTTTCATAAGTTCGTTGTCCACAAGTTTTTCTACAATAGGCTCAATATACGCTGTAACTATTCCTATCGCCTTTGCAAGCTCCGTGACCGTTACGGGTTTTTCATAGGCAAGGATAAGCAGGTTCATATCAATTTTGTTGTCTCCCAAAAGATTGAACGGCTCGCCGTTGATACCGCTTTGTCCCGAGCAGGATATCCAAAGTTCTTCGGGTTCATAGCTTTGTTTTGTGTAGTTTTCCATAGCAAACTCCTTTCCGATACGCTTTCTTCCCGCGTCAAGACGGCTTTTCACGGTGTTTTCCGAGATGTTCAAAGCGGCGGCAATGTCCCGCACCTTTTCGCCGTGCATATAGTACCGCACCATTACTTCGCGGTACAGCCCCGTCAGATAGGCAAGACACCGTCTGATAGCCTCGGCTTCGTCGGATTTTTCCACGGCTTCGTACAGTTCGCAGTCGTCAGGGACGTCCGCCGCCACGTCAAAGGACACCGTAGGCTTGTTGTATTTTCTGCGGAGCAGGTCGTAATATTTGCGGTTCAGAACGGTCATAAGCCAAGCCTTGGGGTCGTCTATCGGCTTCTTAGCCATAGCCGCAAGAGCCGCCAGCAGGGTGTCCTGAACCAAGTCCTGCGCGTCCGCTATGTTATTGCACTTATAGAGCGCCGCATTTAGCAGGATGTCTGCGTATTCTGTAAGATCGGTTTTATTCATTTGAAGTACCTCTTTTTTGAACTGGCTTTACATACAAGATACCTTTCGTCTCGGCATAATACTTTGATTTTTTGCCATAGACGGCGGCATGGGTAAAGGCTCAGCCTTTTGAAAGCTTTCATTTATATAGTCGCGGGAAAATCGGAAAGGTTTGCTTTGTCCGAAAAAATTTTTCGGCAGAGTTTGTCTGGGTTTCCAATAATAGCTATAAGCTTGCTCCGTCCAAAACGTCACACTGTGACGTTTTGGAGATATAGTTTGCCTGAAATCGTAAAAAGGGGGAGCGGTCGTGTCCGCTCCCCCTCGGAATGACTGTCGTCATTCCTCACCCCTTTCACCGTTTTGAACGAAAGGGGATTTCGCGCTCTGCGGAGCGCGACCAAAGGGCGCTGCCCTTTGGAAACCTGCCGCCTTTGAAAAGGCGGGCGAAACTTTTCCTGCCTGCCGAAAGCCGATAGTTTGTGAGTTAATCCACAAGCTTAGGATCGAAGCTTTCTTTCCAAGGAAGTCCCCACTTATTGAGAGCCTCCATGAACGGGTCGGGATCGAATTCCTCGATGTTCCATACTCCTGCTTTTTTCCATTTGCCCGTAAGTATCATCATTGCGCCGATCATTGCGGGCACGCCCGTCGTATAGGATATCGCCTGAGAGCCTACCTCCTTGTAGCATTCCTCATGGTCGCACACGTTGTAAACGTAGTACTTGACAGGCTTGCCGTCCTTGAAGCCCTGCATTATGCAGCCGATGTTGGTCTTGCCCTTTGTGCGGGGACCCAGTGAAGCGGGGTCGGGCAGAACTGCTTTAAGGAACTGGAGCGGCACGATCTTCTTTCCCTCGAAGTCGATAGGCTCTATGGAAGTCATACCAACGTTTTCAAGGCATTTCAGGTGTGTAAGGTAGCTCTGTCCGAAGGTCATGAAAAAGCGTATGCGCTTGATGCCCTTTATGTTCAGAGCAAGCGATTCAAGCTCCTCATGGTGGAGCAGGTACATATCCTTTTCGCCGATCTCGGGGAAATCGTACACACGCTTGATCTCCATAGGCTCGGTCTCTATCCACTTGCCGTCCTCGATATAGCTGCCCTTTGCGGACACCTCGCGGATATTTATTTCAGGATTGAAATTGGTTGCAAACGGGTAGCCGTGGTCGCCCGCGTTGCAGTCCAGAATGTCGATATAGTTTATCTCGTCGAAGTAGTGCTTCTGAGCATAGGCGCAGAAAACTCCCGTAACGCCGGGGTCGAAGCCGCTGCCGAGGAGAGCGGTAAGTCCCGCCTTTTCAAATTTTTCACGGTATGCCCACTGCCATTTGTACTCGAATTTCGCGGTATCCTCAGGCTCGTAGTTTGCGGTATCCATATAGTGTACGCCGCATTCGAGACAAGCGTCCATAATGGTAAGATCCTGATATGGCAGCGCAACGTTTATGCATATTTCGGGCTTGAACTCCCTCATAAGAGCGGTAAGCTCGCTTACGCTGTCCGCGTCTACCTTGGCGGTGGATATCTTGGTTTTTGTTTTGCCCTGAAGTTTTTCCATCAAAGCGTCGCATTTGGACTTGGTGCGTGAGGCTATCATTATCTCCTCAAAGACCTCTGAGTTCTGACAGCACTTGTGGATAACCACGGAGGCAACGCCGCCGCAGCCGATGATCAATGCCTTTCCCATTTGAACAATCCTTTCCCGGTTGAAAAGTTGAACCGAAGTTCACCGTATCAGTATAGCATATTTTTCCGCGCATTGCAACATTTACGGAATAATTTTGAAAGCTAAATTTTGATTTACAAGACTAACTGTCGGGACGCTCAGGCGGCGAAGCCGCCGACTAAAGCTGGTCGAGCTG
>CAMWVO010000158.1 GCA_947177695.1 uncultured Clostridia bacterium | reverse complement strand
GATATTGTCTCCCGCGCTGTTGAATACCAGTCTGGACTCGTCGTTGATCTCAAACTTCTGATTGGGTCTTGCGATATCGGAAATGGCATTGTTAGCCGCGTCAAGGAAATTCTGCTTGGTCTCGGCTTCGTTTGCGCCGCCTGTGAAAACGATCGTCTTTTCAGCGCCGTCAAGCTTTAACGTTACCTCATAGTTCTTGCCCTTTTTAGCGCTTGAACAGTCGAGCTTTATGCTTCCGCCCGCAACAGCTCCGCCGGAAGTTACCGAAGCGGTCTTAGCGGCAGTTGCCTCACGGATAGTATACTTTGCAGGTGTTGCGCCCGCAGAAGCGGATGCCGATATCTTATCGTTGGAAGATGTTGCAAGGCATTTTTTCAGTACCGCGTTAGCCTTGATGGTGGAAGAGCTGGTCATATCCAGATACTTATTTTTGAAATCGCTGATCTTGGAAATGATGGAACGATATCCGTCCTGCTTCCACTGAAGAGTCTGAAGCTTCTGCTGCTTGGAATTTATTCTGTTCTTGGTATTGGCGGTCATCGCCTTTACGAGATCTTCGGTCTCAAGACCGGATATAAGACCTGCCATTCTGTTTTGGCTGCTTGAAATTGTCGACATAACAAATCATCCTTTCACTTTAGTCATTTATTCTGCTGATTTTTGATCATTGAAAGCAGATCCGCCGCGGGCTTATGCACAGCCGCCTGTATGTTAAATCTTTCGGTATCGAAAAGCTCATCGCGGATAATCCTCACGTCATAAGGAGCCTCTATACCGATCTTAACCCTGTCCTTAGCCGTTTCCACAACGGTAACGCGGACGTTCTCGCCTATGTGCAGTCCCTCGCCGTTTTTGCGGGTTATAACAAGCATCAGTCTCCCTCCTTAACCGGAGCGCCCTTTACGGGAACCTCCGCAGGTTTAAAGATGGGGAACTTTATCGGATAATTTTCCGCAGCAATAGTCTGCGCCGCAAGCATTTTTTCGGTATTCACCAGTATCGGACTTTTAAGGTTTACCGTAGTATCCTTATATTCCTCCGGAACTACCGCAAGAGTAAGATAATGGGGCTGCGGATCCTTTCCGAACTGAGCCGCCTTAAGGCTTTCCTCATCGGCAGTTACCGAATAGTCGGAAACGATCTGACACGGATCAAACACAATGAAGCAAAGGTTTTCGTTATCCACGCTCTGGAGCCATGCGGGGTACACATCGTCTCCCAGCGGCGACAGCATTATAAACCTATGCTCGTCCTCAAAAGCAAATATCCCGTTGGGAAAGCTGATGATCTTGTCTTCGGAAATGTCCTGTTCACCGAAATCTCTTGTTTTAACTATCATTATACAACTTCCTTACAGATGCAGCCGTTAAACGAGAACGTCTACAATTGGTTCATAGTTGGGGTCTGCGCTTCTGGGGAAATATATCGGGTCTCCGAGATACTCTATATCCAGCTCAGGCATCTGGCTGATAATGAACTCTATGCTGCCGGGGATAAATTCAAATTCGGCATGAGACGAAGCAAGGTCAGGAACCGATTCGCTTCCCGTCATCTGATAGTTTACGCTGAGAACACCGTCGGAGTAGCTTACCGCGCTGCTTCTGCTCTTAGGCAGCGACTGAAGCACCGCCTCGATGCTTCTTGAAGCTCTTTTCGCGGAAAACTCTCCCGCGTCTCCGGAATGCTTTATTCCCGAAGCATAGTTTCCGCCGTCCGCAAGCTTTGCCACAGCCTCATAGGTGAGGGTGATACCGCTGTCGTAATTGCTGGAGGGCACATAAGTATCAAAGTTGCGGCTTTCGGGGATCTCCATTCTGTACGGCTCTGCCTGAAGACGAAGTCCTCCCCCCTGCTTGGATGAAACCTTGATCGAGGGAGTGTTGGAGCCGCTGTTTTCAACGCGTTTGAACTCTCCTCTTGTAACATTCACTTCAACCTTGATCGGAATATGCTTAATACTTAGCAGTTGCTCCATATATCAATAACCCGCCTTTCTCGGACAGCGCTGCCGTCCATGCTGAAAAATAACCTGAACCGAATGCCGAAACGCATTAGACAAAGTCAAAAATGCTGTGAGGAAGAATCTGCGCGCCCATCTTAAGGGTAGCGTCATAAGCTGCCTTGACAGCCTCCCAGGTGATGATCTCATTTTCCATATCGGTACCCTCAACGATGTTCTGACGTTCCTTGAGGTTGTACTCATAGTCTTTGTTTTTATTCTCGTAAAATTCAATACTGTTGTATTTTGTTCCGAGTGTTGTGATCTCTGTAAGAATGTGGTTATTAGCCTTATTTGCGCGGTCGATGATAGCGTTTACGGTATCCTGATCGCCCCTTCTCAGAGCGGAAGCCGCGTCGAGAACGAGCTGCATAAGGTTCTTGCTGAATCTTTCCGCAAGTACGGGAGTCTGAGGTATTGACTCATCTATCTCGGTGGAAGCGGAGCCTGCGGGAAGTCCCAGATCGTTAGGAGCGGATATTTCCGCAGTATAACCGAGAGCCGCTTTCATTACAACGGTACCGTTGCTGCTGCAGCCTATCGAAACATCGCCCGGGATAGCAGGGTTTGCGTCCTTGACCGCCTTGTCAAATGCATTGCTCACCGCTGCGGCAACCTCTTCCTTTGTAAAGGAAGTCTTTGTGCCTGTAAGCTTGGAGCTGTCAAGAGCAGAAAGGTCAAGATCAAGCGTATAGTCTTTGCCGTTTACGGTTACGGTAAGCGTTTTGTTAAGATTTCCCGCTGTAAGACCGTTTTCAAGAGCTGCGGTATTGATCTTTTCCTCATAGTTCTGAGTAATGGTCTCATACTGTGTTTCAGCTTTTCTTGCGATCTCTCCCTCTGTGATGCCGAGGTCGTTCGCGCCTACTTCAATGCTGTTTGAACCTGAATTAAGGGTGATCTCCTTATCGCTGTAGCTTAACGAGATGCCGTTGGGCAGGCTCTTCTTTGAAGCATCCTTGTATGCGGTTTTAAGAGCGTTGTTGAGAGCGCCTGTGATCTGCTCGTCGGTATATGTTGTGCCGTCGGCCTTTGCGGGAAGAGTCTCGCTCAGGTCAAGCTCCAGATCGTACTGCTTGCCGTTTACGGTAAGGCTGAGAGCAACATTTCCCGCTCCCGCGGCAAAGCCGTTTGCCATATCAGCAGCCATAGCGTTGGATACTGTGCCTGTGCTGCTTCCCGTGATGGGGACCTTGCTGATATCAACGCCGCTGCCGGTAGTTTTTGCGCCGTTGATCGAAAGATCTATAGCCGTCTGAGGATCGACTGTAAGGTCGTCGTTATACTTTATACCCAGACCGATATCAACGTAGATGGGCTTTGAACCGGGATAGAGCACCGAATTGTCCTTTTCGTTCTGAGCCCTTGCAACGTCCTCTGCGGAGATTATGCGGTTATCGTCAACGTTGTCTTTCCATGTCTTGGTTTTTTCGTCCAGAACGGTAACGGTATACGAACCCGAAGCCTTTTGAACAGTTCCGTCGGGAAGTATCATATCGCTTGTAACGTCGAAATCAAGGGGAATGCCGTTGTATGTAACGGTGCGGGGAATATCGCTGAGAGCAATATCGTCCTTCATTGAACCGTCTTCGTTATAGTACTTGTTATAGTCGGGAGGGAAAACCACCTGACCGCTCTCGTCCTTGATCATAACTCTTTCGATAAGGAACGGAGCCTTCTGGTTGCTTGCGCCGCCGAAAAGCTGTCTTTCGGAGAAATCGGCGTTAAGGGTCTTTACCATCTCGTCTGCGATCTCGTCAAGCTCGGTAGCAAATACGTCAAGCTCTTCCTGAGACCATGTGCCGTTTGAGGACGCTACAAGACGCTCCTCAACGGTTATGTAGTTGTCGTGAGCGATCGACATAAGGTTAGTCTCCGCGGCATTGAAAATAGCCTTTGAAGCGCTGAGATTATCGTTATAGATATCCAGATCGCGGAGCTGACGGCGGATAGTCATAGCCTTGCTTCCGTTGATGGTATCCTCGGAAACGCGGTTGAATCTGCGCTGAGTTGCGATCCTGTTTTCACTCTGGAGACGGCGGGTCAGCAGCATATTGTTGTTGGACAGATACTGCCGTGTTGTAATATTATTTGTAACTCTCATTGGAAATCATCCTTTCAGCTGTTTACGATTATCTCAGACCTACTATGCCTGTGCCGTTGATAAGCTTTTCAAGAGCCTCGTCCAAGGTGGTCATCATTCTTGCGATAGCGTTGTACCACTTCTGATAGTTCATCATGTTAACGCCCTCTTCGTCCATGCTTACGTCCATGACTTCGCTTCTGGCAGTTTCTTCAGTTGTGAGCCTGATGTCTGTAGCATCGTAAATGCTTTTTTCCGTGCTGAGGTGAGTACCCAGATCGTCGCAGATATGAGCCACGTATTTTTCAAGGCTGAACTCCTGAGCGTCGAATTTAACGCCGTCGCCGTAGGTATGCTTAACCGAAAGAACGCCCAGCATTTTATTGATGAATACGTTATCCAGCTCTTCAAATTTATTGTCGCCCGTAGGATTGGAAATAAACTCAGGATTGTTTTTCCAGTTATCTGCAATTCTGAAATTCTCAGCGGCAGTTCTGAAATCGCCTCCGTACTCAAACAGCTCGCCGTAGCCCTCGAAGATCTTGTTGAACTGCTCTGTAGCCGTCTTGACAAAAGCGTTGAGCATATCGCGGTAATACTCGATACCCTTGTAGGGATTTCTGAGATCCACAAGCTTGGCTGCAACGTCTCCGCCGACAGTTAACTCGGTCTCTCCGCCTGCGCCGTCGTCGATAAAGAACACGGGATTTCCGTTCTCGTCGTCCTTGGACATTATCTGAGAAGCAGTAATATCAACTCCGCCCAGCGTTACCTTATAGGGAGCAGCGTCGCCGTCGCCCTCCACCTCTGCGCCGATAAGCTTCTTTATCCAAACAACATCATCATTTGTGGCAGTGCCGTCCGCAAACTTGCCGAGAAGCTCGTTTGCTTTGTCAACGATCGCCTTTGCGTCGGCTATCGCGTCGTCGGAATAAACAGTCTCGTGAGCGTAAATGCTTCTGCCGTTGTAAACGTCCAGATATCCTCTGAGCGCGCCGCTGTTCAGCAGATATGATCCCGAGGCGTCCTTTCCGGAAATATTCACGGTCTCGCCTGCCGCGCCGCCTCTTACCAGCAGCTCGGGTATGCCGCCGGTCTCATTTTCAACATGGAGTTTGTACCATTCGTCCCTGTCCATGAGAGTTTTTGTTATCTCGTATTCGAGCTGTGTGGGCTTAGGAGTTTCCTGAGTGATCGCCATCTGTGCGAAACGCTTGCCCTCAACAACTCTCTGTTCCGCAAAATCAACGGTAAACGTACCGTCGGCCTCTTCCTTGACGTTCATGTTTCCGTACTGAGAAAGCTCGTCAAGGAGGCTGTTCATTTTATCTTTTAACTCAAGGGGACCGTAGTTGTTCATGACCTCGTAGTTGGTCAGAGTGGGAGTTACGTAACCCATCGAAATGTACGAGTCCTTGATCTG
>CAMWVO010000157.1 GCA_947177695.1 uncultured Clostridia bacterium | reverse complement strand
GACAGCGGTATCATGGACATTACTCCGCCGAGAACAAACATGGAAAGCAGCAGTTTCGCCGAGTGAACTAGAGCCGTAATTCGGGTCTGTCCGCCCGTTTTTATCGCACCGCTTGTACGAGCTATCGCTGCGGTCGCGGGTACGCCTCCGAACAGCGGGAGTATCATGTTTCCGATACCCTGCGCCGCAAGCTCCACATTTGCGTTAAGCTTTTCATTTTTCATTCTGCCTGCGGACGCTCCGCAAAGCAGGGATTCTATCAGTCCCAGTGCGGCAATGGATACCGCGGGAATTATCATTCCCTTAACGGTCGCCCAGTCCGCAAAAACCGAAAGGTCAAGACGGTCGTCCAGAAAAACCGTTTTGGGTATCTCCCCCACCACAGGAACGTCAAATTTAAATATCATATTCGCGGCGGTCGTTAAAATTATTGCTGCAAGCGAACCGGGAAAATACTGGTTGATTTTTTTCGGATACGCAAACATAAACACAATTACCGCCGCTCCGATAATAAGTCCCGCGGCGTTGATGTGCTGTTCGAGGGCAAAATAACTCCCGATCTTCTCGATCGTGGTCGTTCCCGCCGAGGTAAGTCCCGAAAGATTGTTTACCTGTCCGAGAGCGATAGTCACGGCAATTCCGCTTGTAAAGCCTGTGATGACAGGCATCGGCAGATATGATACAAGTCCGCCCAGCTTCAATATACCCGCAAGAAGCAGCAGCGCGCCCGCAATAAAGCTTGCAATGAACACGCCCTGTATCCCGTACTGCGCCACAAGAGAGGCAAGTATCGCGGTCATAGCTCCCGTAGGTCCGCTTATCTGGTAGGACGCGCCTGCCAGTCCGCCTATGATAAGTCCTGCAAAAATGGCGGTGACAAGTCCCGCCGCCGCAGTTGCTCCCGAGCTTACGCCGAAAGCCAGAGCCAACGGCAGAGCCACCGCCGCAACGGTCACGCCCGCAAGAGCGTCCTTGCCGAATTTTTGGACGCTGTAGCCCTTAAATTCATTTTTGATGATCTTTCCGAAATCCTTTATCAGCATAACAAAATCTTCTTCCCCAATATTTGATAAATATATCACAGCTTTTATTTTACGACTTTATTCGCGCAAAGTCAAGTAGAATTACTCTGCACTTTAACGTGAATTTTTGTGACAAATCATCAATTCGGGATTTTATCGGCGTTAAGTACCGCCGATCAGGCAGTCTCCTTAAATATAGCAAGCGTATTTTTTTCGCCGAAAAATCCTTACGTCTATAGTTTTGTTATGATCAAAAAAACGATCTTCTGTACTCCGTCGGACTTTTCCCGAAATTCTTTCTGAAAATTTCGGAGTAGTAGCTTGCTCCCGAAAATCCGCAGGCAAGGCATATTTCAAGTATGGTCATGTCTGTGCTTTTCATCAGTTCAATGCTTTTCTGAAGCCGATAATCATTCAGATATTCAATAGGCGTTTTGTAAAGATATTTGAGAAATAATCCGCCGCAGCCGCGCTTTGAAACATATCCCGCCTCCGCAATATCCGCAAGCATGATTTTTTCGGAATAATGCTCGTGGATAAATGACAGCATCGCTTTCAATGCGGAAAGCTGTTCATTTTCCTGCACGGCTTTTGAGCTTAAGTCAATGTGTTCGGATACTTCGCCCCATATAAGGTAAAGAGAGCCGAGTGCGGTTAACGGCGCTGTTTCAGACTCCGATTTTTTCGCAATTTTATGCACAAGATCAATTATCTCCGCCTGCCACGGAACGCTGTTTTTTAAATGGATGTAATCCTGTGAACCTGTTATTGCAGGCTGTACAAACATCTGCTCAAACTGTTTTGCCGAACAAAGCGCCGCAGGATGAAACAGCAGCACATAATATTCGCACTCGGTCAGATCTTCCGTAAATCCGGAATGCAAACGTCTGGAATTAACGAATATCCCCTCTCCCTCGCCGAAAGTCACAAGCTGTCCGTTGACGTTATAGGTAAGCCGTCCCGAAAGCGGCACAATAAACTCAAAGTCGTCATGCCAATGACTTTTCATGGTAAAATTGGGGTATGACGAAAACCGTCCCTTATGAAAATACATCGAAAAATCAGCATAAGTATACTTTATCTTTTCGCTGCGGTCATTATTCAGGTCAATAAAATTGACACATTTCTTTTTCATACTCTCACCTTGCGTTTTTGTTATACTATTATGCAAAATTTTGATTGAAATATATCATATTCTGCGATATAATTATATCATTGCAGTCGAATAATTGTCAAGGCAGCACGAAAAATTTCCGCACATTATCAAAAATGTCTTCTGTCATCACAAAATATTTTTTTCATAACAAATCAGGTCGTTTGAAAGCGAGGTACGGTCATGTCGTCAATTATAAGCATTAAAAACGTCACAAAAGAATTTAAGGTACTTAACCGCCGCGAAGGGTTAAAGGGCAGCATTAAGGATCTGTTTTCGAGAGATTACAGAATTGTCCGCGCGGTGGACAATATCAGCATGGACATTGAACAGGGTGAGATAATCGGCTATCTCGGACCGAACGGAGCGGGAAAGTCCACCACCATAAAAATGATGACGGGCGTGCTGGAGCCTACTTCGGGAGAGATATTGGTGGACAATAACGTCCCCTACCGCAACAGGACCAAAAACGCGCAGAACATAGGCGTGGTTTTCGGTCAGCGTTCCCAGCTGTGGTGGGCGCTGCCGCTAATTGAGTCCTTTAATATACTTAAAGATATTTATCAGATCGGCGACGCCGAATATAACAATATGCTGGAAATGTACCGCTCTCTTGCGGATATAGAGCCGCTGCTGCACAAGCCCGTCCGTCAGATGTCGCTGGGACAGCGGACGTTAAGCGACATTTTGGCTGCGTTTCTCCATGACCCGAAAATCGTTTTTCTGGACGAGCCGACTATCGGTCTTGACGTTTCAATGAAAGCCAAAATACGCGGTCTTATCCACGCTCTGAACAAGGAGAAAAACACCACCGTAATTCTCACCACTCACGATATGGGGGACGTTGACGCGCTGTGCCGCAGAATAGTTATCATTGACAGCGGAAAAATGCTGTATGATAATGATATTGAGCATTTAAAAGGCTTTTTCGGTTCTTACCGCACATTGAAAATACGTGTTGACGGCGATCTTTCTAAGCAGTCGGAAGCCGTCCGCAGGGAGCTTTCGGGTCTGCCCGTTTCCTGCAATGACGAATGGATATCCATTCTTGTTGACGAGGAAAAAGCTACAGTAATGGATGTACTTAATCAATTGAGAAATGCTTTCACCATACGCGATATGCAGCTTGAGGAGATCTCCACCGAGGAGGTCATCAAAAAAATCTACGAGGAGGGAGTTAAGTGAAAATAAAAAAGTATCTTACCCTGACGCGCGCGGGAATTATCGAGTCCCTGCATTTCAGGCTTGGAACTTTAGTTATGACGGCGGGAAATCTGCTGTACCTGATAGTTGTGTATTTTCTCTGGAAATCTATTTTTGCATCGTCCGAAACCGATGTTGTAAACGGAATGACGTTCAACGACACCATTATTTATCTGGTGCTTGCTACGGCGCTGTTCGGCTTTATGGAAATGTACACGGTCTGGGAAATGGGACGGAATATCCAATCGGGAAAGATCGTCCTCGACCTGCTCAAACCCATGGAATACCGCCGCTATTTGTTCTGGTCATATTCGGGAAGCTTTGTGACAAATTTCTTTTTTACTGTACTTCCGACGTTTATCGTTGTAGGCATTGTTACCCGCGGAGCTATACCGCTTGGGACAAATCTGCTGTTTTTTGCGGTATCGGTAATTCTCGGTGTAATGATAAATTACAGCATTGATTTTATTGTGGGAACAATATGTCTTTACACAGAATCAATATGGGGAATAAACATAATGAAGCAGGTCATTGTCCTGCTGCTGTCGGGAGCGACCGTGCCTATCGCATTTTTCCCCGAACCGCTTAAAACTGTTGTGTACTATCTGCCGTTCCAGTCCATCTACAACGCGCCACTGACACTTTTGCTGGATGGAGATCCGCAGCCGGAAACAGTCCTCGGAATAATTGGCACACAGCTTATCTGGTGCATAGTAATGACGGCGGTCGGAAAGCTTTTCTGGAAAATATCGCTGAGGCAGATCACCGTGAACGGAGGTTAAGACATGAAGAAAAAAGGTTTGGGGTTTTATCTGAAAATATACTGCAAAATCCTTGCGCAGGATCTTAAAAGCAAAATGAGCTACCGCGCCGACTTTATCATTTCCACCATAGGAATGATATTTACCAATATTGCAGGATTTGCAAGCTTCTGGATATTGTTCCGCAATTTTTCCTCAATAAACGGCTGGGGATACTATGAAATATTATTTCTGTACGGCTTTTCGCTTGTTTCCCTCACACCTGTGCAGTGCTTTTTCGACAACAACTGGAGCCTGAGGACATACGTATATTCGGGGGATTTTATAAAGTATTGCTTTCGTCCGATAAATTTATTTTTCTATTTTCAGTCGGAGGTTTTTGACATCAAAGGGCTTGGACAGCTTGCTTTCGGCATCGGAACTCTGATATATTCATGGGTAAAGCTCGGTCTGGGCTTTACGCCGCTTATGCTGCTGAAAATGATCGTCTTTCTGATAACTGCCTCGCTGGTCATGATCGCTCTGCAAAATGCCGCGGCGGCGACCTGCTTCTGGATACATAATTCGTTTTATGTACTTGATCTGGTGACAAGATTCAAGGACTACGCCAAATACCCCGTAACGATATTCAGTCCCGTTTTCAGATTTATTTTTACGTTCGTTATGCCGATAGCATTTATTGCGTACTATCCGAGCCTTGTAATACTTCGTCCCGATGAAGTGCCGTTATTGTCATGGCTCTCGCCGCTTTTCGGGTGCCTGTTCTTTTGGCTGAGCTACAAGTTCTGGATGCGCGGCGCGGTAAAGTACAGCGGCACAGGCTCGTAAAGCCTGCGTTCAATAAAAACCCTCCTACGGCACTTTTTCATACCATAGGAGGGTTTCGTCATTATTCGCTTTTAAAATGATTTCCGTCTGCGGATTTTTTATAATTTGTCCTTTTTAGAACGATTATTGAAGCAACTGCCGCTATAACGGCGATCACTGCAATAACGATTACCCACAGCACATGATTTCTGTCGCCGTGCTCGTTTCCCGAAAACGGATCGTCGGCGTGGTCCACCGCCTGAATGCCGTCCGAGGCGTTAACGATGTTTCCGTCCGGCGAAGCCTGCGCGCCATTGCCGCCGCTGCCGTAATTCGCACCGTTCCCGCCGTATGGCTGTCCATATCCGTATCCGCCGTCTCCGCCGCCGTCTCCGTAATAAATGCCGTCTGCGCCGTAATCTCCGCTTTCGCCGTAACCCTCTGCGCCTGAGGGAATGTCGTTCCTGAAACTCAGCATACCTATGGCATTTTCAACATTAAGCAAAGCCTCGTCTATATCGTCCTGCGTAGCGTTCGGGTCAGAAAGCGTCTCCTTTGCC
>CAMWVO010000156.1 GCA_947177695.1 uncultured Clostridia bacterium | reverse complement strand
ATCCATGCATTTATTCTCGGAAAGGATCGTATACAAATGATAGAAAAAATCAACCTTTCGGGTACTTCATGGAGCTTCGCGCTCCGCACAAAAGAGGAGGGTATGCCCGACATTTCCGCAGGCTTTGACTTCGGCGATACCGCAGTACTGCCCTCAACTGTTCAGCAGGAGAAAAAGCCTCCCGTCATAAGCGAGAGAAGCGACGGCTTCCTTACCGACCCCTACCGCTTCGAGGGTTACGCGGTCTACGGCAGGACGGTGAACGTCTCTCCCAAAAATCCCGGCAGCGACGTTTTTCTCGTTCTGGAACGCACCCGCACCTCTCATGTCTGGGTAAACGGCAAAAGCGCGGGAACCAAAAACAGTCTCTGCACCGCTCACCGCTATGACATTACAAAGCTCGTCCAAAACGGCGAAAACAACATTATAATAGTAATAGACAACGTTTCCTGTCCCGTCCCCGGAGGTCACATGACCTCTCAGGACACCCAGACAAACTGGCTCGGCATTACGGGAAATATCTTCATCGAGTTCAGAAATCCCCTGCGCTTCGAGAATGTGAGAATAGTCCCCGATGTAAAGGCTGAGACCGTTACAGTAAGCGGAACTATCGTGGGCGGGGACAGTATTTCCCTTACCGCCGAGGTAACGGGCTTCAAGCCTAAAACCGTTACGGTGACAGCGGAAAATCCCTCCTTTCTATACGAAATGCCAAAGGCGGAGAAGTGGAGCGAACACAACCCCGTTCCCTACACAATGACCGTCACCTCCGACGGAGACGCGGTGAAAATTCCTTTCGGTATGCGGGAGTTTGAGACCCGCGGCACAGATTTCCTGCTCAACGGCGAAAAGATACATCTGCGCGGCAAGCATGACGGCATGATCTTTCCCATGACGGGAGCGGCTCCCACCGACACGGAGGGCTGGCTCACCGTTATGAAAACTGCCAAGGAGCACGGCATAAACCACTACCGATTCCACACCTGCTGTCCCCCCGACGCGGCTTTCCGCGCGGCAGACCAGTTAGGTATATACATGGAGCCCGAGCTGCCTTTCTGGGGTACGGTGGAGGACGAGATCACAGAGGGTCAGCAGTACCTTATCGACGAGGGTTTCCGTATCCTTGACGAATTTGCAAACCACCCCTCCTTCTTTGCAATGTCGCTTGGCAACGAGCTTTGGGGCAGCAAGGAGCGTCTGGACGCTATCTTGGGCGGCTACAAAAAGCACGATCCCCATCCGCTCTACACACAGGGGTCGAACAACTTCCAGTTCTGGCCCTGCGTTCTGGACAACGACGATTTCTTTGTGGGAGTGCGCTTTTCAAGGGAAAGACTTTTCCGCGGCTCTTACGCGATGTGCGACGCGCCTTTGGGACATATCCAGACTGACGCGCCCAATTCCGACTATACATACGACGAGCATATCCGTCCCGCCTCGGTAAACTCCGAACAGGGGGGCGGCGGTACTATTGAAATTCAGTACGGCACAGGGGTCAAGACCGTTTCGGTTGGCGACAGCGGAGAGTTCCTGCCCGTCGTTCCCGTGGTGAGCCACGAAGTCGGACAGTATTTCATGTACCCCGACTACGGCGAGATACGGAAGTACACAGGTGTGCTCAAACCCTACAATCTGGAAATTTTCCGCGAACGGCTTGAAAAGGCGGGTCTCGGAAAGCTTGCGGACAAATATTTCCGCGCTTCTGGACGGTTTGCCGCGGAGTGCTACAAAAACGAGATAGAGACAGCTCTGCGCTCAAAGGAGCTTTCGGGCTTCCAGCTTCTGGACATTCAGGACTTTTCGGGACAGGGTACTGCCCTTGTGGGAGTTCTCAACGCCTTTATGGAAAGCAAGGGCGTTATAACCTCCGTTGAGTGGAGAAGCTTCTGCTCCGACAGGGTAATTTTAGGCTGTCTGCCGAAATTCGTTTTTGCGGCGGGAGAAAAGGTATCCATGCCCGTAAAGCTTTACCAGTACGCGGCGAAAGCCGACACCGACCCCACCGCGGAGATACGTCTCTCCTGCGGCGGCGGGATAGTTTCGGAATACTCGGTATCCGCAAAGGGCAGCTTCAGGTGCGGACTTTTCGACCTTGGCACGGCAGAAATAGAAATGCCTAAGTGCGACAAACCGCAAAGGGTCACGCTTACTATAAATATCAGGGATATATCAAACAAGTACGTGCTTTGGGTTTATCCCGAGACTGAGGTATCCGCTCACGAAAACGTGTTGACAACAAGCGATTGGAAAGCTGCAAAATCCGCTCTTGCCGAGGGCGGACGGGTGCTGTTCCTGCCTGCGGGACTTGACGATACCAACTCTGTTGAGGGTACATACTGCACCGACTTCTGGAATTACCCCATGTTCCGTTCCATATCCGAGTCCATGAAAAAGCCCGTTCCTGTGGGTACTCTGGGACTGCTTGTTGACAAGAGCCACCCCGCTCTTGCGGAGTTCCCTTCGGAAAGCTACTCCACCGCTCAGTGGTACGATATTGTAAGCTGTTCAAGGACGGTGGTTCTGGACGGTCTTGACATTGACCCTATCGTCCGCACCATTGATAACTGCGAACGCAATCACAGTCTGGGAACGGTTTTCGAGGTCAAGACCGGCGGCGGAAAACTGCTTGTATGCTCCGCGGACTTAAACGGAAGCAAGGACAGCAAGCCCTGCGCTCAGCTGCTGAAAAGCCTGACAGACTATGCCGCTTCCGAAGCTTTCAATCCCGCAAAGACCGTCGAAATTTCCGAACTTGACAGGATATTTGAATAAAATTCGGAAAACTGCACAAAATTACTGCAAAAAAATTGTAATAGAATTATAGCTATTTATGACAAAAAAGGATAATTTTGTTTAATATTACGATTGATTTGCATGGCAGAATGTAGTATAATAATATTTATGTAATATATAATGCCTGTATTGTATGCGCACGTTTGCGGAAATGCAATGCGCGCTTAATCCCCTAAAGATTGGAGAAGATATTATATGGTTCCTGTTATTGCTAAGGACGAATTTGAAGAAAGACTCCGAAAGGTGCTTCAGACAGAGTACAGCGTTACCCCTGTGGACGCTTCGGATATGCAGATCTATAAGGCTCTTTCCAAGGTTGTGGTTGAGATACTCCGTGAAAGACGCCGCAAATTCCGCGCGAAAACTCATTCGGCGGGCAACAAGGAGATCTACTATCTTTCTATGGAATTCCTTATGGGACGTTCCCTGAAAACAAGCCTGTTCAACCTTAATATCAATGAAATGGTTGCGGATATCTTCAAAGAATGGGATATCAACCTTGACAGAATTTACGAGTACGAGCCCGATGCGGGTCTTGGCAACGGCGGTCTGGGCAGACTTGCCGCCTGCTATCTGGACGGTCTTGCTACCGACGGATACCCTGCTATGGGCTACTCTATCCGCTATGAGTACGGTATCTTCAAGCAGAAGATCGAGGACGGCTGGCAGACAGAGCTCCCCGACAACTGGCTCCCCGGCGGCGAAAGCTGGCTGGTACAGAAGTCTGACCGCGTTATCGACGTTCACTTCGAGGGCGATCTGACCGAATACTGGGACGACAAGTACCACCACATTTCCTACACAAACTACAACACCGTTAAGGCTATACCTTACGATATGTACGTTCCCGGCTACGGCAACGATGCGGTTTCCGTCCTCAGACTGTGGCAGGCAGAGGCTCCCTCCTTTGATATGTCAATGTTCAATCAGGGCGACTATGCGAGGGCTCTCAGCCAGAACACCGTTGCTCAGGCTATCTCAAAGGTTCTGTACCCCAATGACAACCACCTTGAGGGCAAGAGCCTCCGTCTCCGTCAGCAGTACTTCATGTGCGCCGCTTCCGTGGGAGATATCGTTGACAGACATATGCGCGTTTACGGCACTCTCGACAACCTCCACGAAAAGGTTGCTATCCACATCAACGACACTCACCCCACCCTTGCTATCCCCGAGCTGATGAGAATTCTGCTTGACGACTGCGGCTACAGCTGGGCTAAGGCTTGGCACATTGTTACAAATACATTTGCCTACACAAACCACACCGTTCTTGCCGAGGCTCTGGAGAAGTGGGACGTTAACCTTGTTAAGCAGGTAATTCCACGTATTTTCTCCATCATCGTTGAAATTAACAACCGCTACTGCGCAGATCTTATGGAGCGTCTTGATGACAGCGCAAAGGTTACGAGAATGTCCATTATCCAGAACAACCAGATACACATGGCTCTGCTCTGCGTATGCGCTTCTCACAGCGTAAACGGCGTTTCAAAGCTTCACTCCGATATCATCAAGAAGGACGTTTTCAAGAACGAGTATGCCGACACGCCTCACAAGTTCAAGAACGTTACCAACGGTATCGCTTACAGAAGATGGCTGCTCCAGTCCAATCCCGGACTTGCCGCTCTGCTTGAAAGCACTATCGGCGACGGTTTCAAGTCAAACGGCGCAGACCTTTACAACTTCACCAAATTCGAGAACGACGCAAACGTTATCAAGCGTCTCGGAGAGATCAAAAAGGAAAACAAGGAACGCTTCGCCAAGTATGTAAAGGCAAACTTCGGCACCGTTCTCAACACCGACGGTATCTTCGACGTTCAGGTAAAGCGTCTCCACGAGTACAAGAGACAGCACCTTAACGTACTCAACATTATTGCCGAGTACAATTACCTGCTGGAAAATCCCGATGCAGACTTCGTTCCCAAGACCTATATCTTCGCGGCAAAGGCTGCTCCCGGATACTACCTTGCAAAGCAGATCATCAAGATGATCTGGGCGCTGGGCGAGGAGATCAAGAAAAATCCCAAGATCAGCAAGCAGCTTCAGGTGTTCTTCTTAGAGGACTACCGCGTATCCCTTTCCGAGCTGCTTATGCCTGCCGCTGAGGTTTCGGAGCAGATCTCCCTTGCGGGCAAGGAAGCTTCGGGTACCGGCAACATGAAGCTCATGCTCAACGGCGCGCTTACGCTGGGTACTCTTGACGGTGCGAACATCGAGATCAAGGATCAGGTGGGAATAGACAATATCTTCATCTTCGGCATGACCGCCGACGAAGTTCTTGCAAAGCAGGCTCAGGGATACCGTCCCGAAGAGTACTGCAACAACAACGACGTTATCGACAAGGCTGTCAACAAGATGTATCACGGCATAAACGGCTGCACATTCGAGGAGGTTGCAAACTCCCTGAAATTCAAGGATCCCTACATGGTTCTTGCAGATTTCGACGCGTACCAGTGCGCGCAGCAGTATGTTTCCGAGTGCTATAAGGACGCGTCCAAGTGGAACAAGATGTCCCTGCATAATATCGCGGGAGCGGGAATTTTCTCCGCCGACAGAGCGATCGAGGATTATGCAAGCGATATCTGGAAGCTTAAATAAGAATTTGTCAAATAAATCCCGCAGTATTCTTTTTGGGAATACTGCGGGATTTTGATTTTCAAGACAAACTAAAAATCCCCGCGCGGCGAAGCCGCATGGAAAAGTTTCGCCCGCCTTTTCAAAGGCGGCAGAAGTCCAGAGGGCGGAGCC
>CAMWVO010000155.1 GCA_947177695.1 uncultured Clostridia bacterium | reverse complement strand
GCCATATCGCTTGTGAGATGGCTGATATATTCTCTCTGTTCGTGCTCCTTAAGGGAAGCGATGTGAGCGTCAAGAGCGTCAATGTACTTGCTCTTGGAGCTTTCGTCAAGAGGCATGGTGTTGATGCGTCTGATAAGCTCGTAGGATTTTTTCGCGGAAAGCTCGCTGATATTTCCGCACAGCTCGCGTATCTCGCGGTCTGCAATATCGGCAATGGCGGACTCAACGATACCGTTGTATTTTTCTTTCAGGTAATCGGGACAGCCTGCGTACTCGCCAATTTTGATCTGAGCCTGAATGAGCTGCTCCTTGTTCATGGAGTCGATACCCTCGATATAGGAATCCAGCTCCGCGGTATGGAGAGCGGTGATCCTGCTGTCGATACGAGCGGCGTAGGGAGCGATCTTTTCGGGAGAGAAGCCCTCCTCGGAAAGACGGGCTCTTATACTTTCAGCCTGATCGAAGCCGTAGGACTCGATATCTCCGCAGATCTCCTCGATAGCCTGATCCTCCAGGATATCTTCTCTTTCGTCCGCCGCGGCAATGCTTTCCTCGTAAAGGGTCTCGCCGATCTCCGAGCGTTTTTCCTCGGCGGTCTTTCTGAACTCGTCTACCTCCTCGGCGGTCATAGAAGCCACGCTGCCGATGATGTTTCTGTATTCCTCCAGCCTGATATCCTCAATGCGGTTATTGATAGCCGTGATATAGTCGCCGCAGAGGTCGGCGTAGCGTTCCTCGTCGAGAATGCGATCCTTGAGCTTTTCGAGAACGTCTGTCTCCGCGTCTTCAATACCCGCGCAGAGCCTGTCAAGCTCGATAGTGATAAGCTCCTGCTCTCTCTCGGCGATCTTTCTGTAGTAAACGTCGGTAAACTCCTTGTCGTACTTGTCGTCCGCAAGCTTTTCCTTAAGCTCGTCAAGCTCGGACTGTTCCATGGAGAATATGTATTTGCACAGTTCCGCAAGCTCAGAGTTTTTCAGCTCGCAGTCACGCTGAGTTATCTTGTCAAGATACTTTGAGATAAGCTCCTCGTCGAAGCCCTTTTCGGGATCCGTGATCTTTCCGCGGAGCTCGTTCAGCTCCTCTTGGGACATATTCTCTATTCCCGCGCACATTTCGATAAGCTCCTCGTCCAGAAGCTCCTTTTCGCGCTTTTCGACCAAAAGAATGTACGGCGCAAGAATATCGTCGCTGAAAAGCTTTCCGTCGATAGCAGCCTTCATTTTTTCAAGCTGCGCTTCGTCCGCGATATCCACGCCCTCGAAAGTGCGTGCAGCCTCGTTTATCTCGTAATTGTTGAGAGCCTCGGTGATCTTTTTGATAAGCGGAAGCGTAAGTCTCTTGGGGAAATCGCTTTCCTTAAGGGTATTGATAAGTCCCGAAAGCTTCTCCTTGCTGAAGCTTTCAAAGCCGTCCGCAAGAGCGTGAAGCTTGGCTCTGATATTATTTTCCTTGATCTCCGCGACCTTGTTTTTGTAGTAATCCGCGATAGCGCTGTCGTATCTGTCCGAATTCAGTCTTGCGGAAACTCCGTCAAGCTGTTCGTCGTTCATATCCTCGGCGCTTTCCAGCATTCTTTCGATCTCGACAGCCTGCGCCGACGAGAAAGCGTCCCTGATCTTGGCGGCAAAGGGCTTCACCACTGCTTCGGGGTAATCCTCCTCCGCTATGGTTTCCCTCAGCTCGGATATCTCGTCAAGGGTCATGAGCGGAAGCTTGAGGCATTTCTGCTCCAGAACCGCCGACTGGACGGTATTCATTGCCAGCTTTATTTTAAGCTTGTATTTGGACTTTGTGCTTGCGTCGAGAGTGGTGTTGTCGATATGCTCTTCGAGAGCGTTCAGTTCCGATTCGTTCAGCGCGGAAAGGTTCTCGCACAGCTCCTGGACGTAGACCTCGTTCTTTACCGCAAGCTGCATTTCCTCGGGGGTATCGAACAGCGTGCCGTTGAAAGTCCTGCGCTCCTTGTCGAGTATCTCCATGCGCTGTTCAAGCTCGTCAATGCACTCGCGGTTGGAAAGTCCGTACTTGTCAATGACCTTTTCCACCTGCTCTTTAAGTATGCGGGATTCCTCGTATCCTGCGCAGAAGCGTCCCTGCTCGTCGAAGTTTTCGTCCAGCAGGTATGCGCCGAGGACAGTGTTCTCCATCTCGCTTTCGGACAGCGGCTCTATATTCCAGAACTCCGCGATGGCGGCAAGATTTTCCGCTTCTTCCAGGTACTGCATATTCGCAAAATAGAACACTCTGTAATCCGCGGGTCTGTTGGAAAGCAGTTCGGATACCAGGTATTTTTCCTCTTCCGCGCCGTAGCTGCCAAGCTCCAGCCTGCGGATATTTTCACTGTAGAAATCCGCATTTTCCGCAGAAAATTCTATCTTATCTTCATATTCGCCGTTCACAGCCGCAAGGAAAGCAAGCTTTATGCAGTCCACGTCGCCGTTTCCGCAGGGAGTGCCGAGCAGAGCGGGAGTTTCTCCCTCATAGTCTCCGTTGAGGATCGGCGAATAATATTTGCGTGCGAACTCCTCTTTTGAAAGGGATATACCGTTTTTCGCAAGAGCGGCGGCGGCAAGTTCAAGCAGGAAATCTATCGCCGAAAACTCGTAGCTGCATATATCAAGCACCTCGGAGTTCTCGGAAAGAAACGCAGTTATGCTGTTTATCCTTTCAAAGAACAGCTCGATAGTTCTTATTCTGGTGGTGTTCACGTCGATGGTGATATCGCCGTCAAACAGACTGAAGTTAATGGTCTCCGACTCGGAAAGATCGGGAAGCTCAGCGGAACAGCTTTCAAAAAATTCCTTGAAGCAGCCGTCCATGTAATCCTTGTCGATGCAGATGATATCACCGGGAGCGGCGGGTCTCCAGAAAAATTCGCTTGAATATTTTTTGAAGCTGAGGACTTTATTTGTCAGAGGGGTAACCGGTGCGTATCTCTTGCCCTTTTCGCGCATATAGGCTTCGCTGACAATGATAGTGTCGTTCTTGCCGTTGATCATCCACTCCTCGGCAAGAAAAGCGCTTTCTCCGAGAAGATCGGAAATATAGATATAGCCGTCCTGCTCGGCGATCCTGCGCGCTTCAGTCAGATTGAACGCAGACCACTCCTCGCCGTCCTCGGACATAAGGAGCATATCAGCCATGCGGCAGATGCAGAGCGCGTTGCTGTGCGCCTCTTCGTCGCTGCACACGGATATCAGGACGTTTTCCGCAGCGGGATGACAAATAAGACTGCACGATGAAAAGCATTTATTCATCAGCTTTTCGGGAAAATCCGCGCATTTTTCCTTGAATGTGTCATATTGTTTAAAAATATCCACAGTTACAACCCCCGGTTTATTCAATATATATTATATGATAACAATTTATCGCGTAATTGTCAAGGATATTTGCACACTTTTTACATTTTATCATATATTATTTACCCATTATTATTGATATTGCCGATGAAACTCATTAAACGTTTAAAAGCGGCTCGTGAAATTCCGGCATGGGGAATTTGCCCCGCCTATGAAACGCGGTACATAAAGTCGTGATTATATTTATATTTTTTGGAAAAACGCTTGACAAAGAGGAAATTTTGTACAATAATATAATGTAGGGGCAAAGACGTCCCGTCAAAGGTACGAACATAACGAAAGGAACACGTCTCATGGTAACTAAGGATAAACGGACGGTTATCGCCTACATAGGCGGAGGCTCGGTGAACTACGGCTGGAAGCTTTTTTCGGAGCTTGCCGCGGAGGATATCTGCGCTACGGTGCAGCTTTATGACGTTGACAAGCAGCTCGCTCTTGCCAACGAGACAATAGGAAACAAGCTTCGGGAACACCCTGACTGCAAAAGCGATATAATCTATCTTGCCTCCGAGACCCCGGAGGACGCGCTCAAAAATGCGGATATAGTTATCCTGTCCTTTACCCCCGGCTCGATGGAGGAAATGGTCACCGAAATGCACCTGCCCGAAACCTACGGAATATATCAGGCTTCCGGCGAACAGACGGGTCCGTCGGGAGTTATAAAGGCGCTCAAGACCCTGCCGGTGTACATTAAGTACACAGAGCTCATCAAGAAAATATGTCCCGACGCATGGGTGATAAACATGACAAACCCCATGTCGGCGTGTATGCTGATGATGTACGAGGTTTTCCCGGAGATCAAGCTGTTCGGCTCCACAAACGAGCTTTTCCCTGCGCTGGAGCTTCTTGCCAACATCTGCGAAAAGGAATCTGACATTCAGACCACCGTGCGCAGGCGCGATATAAAGTACAACCTTATCGGAATAAGCGGCTTCGGCTGGTTCAACGAGGTCACATACGACGGAAAGGATATCATGCCGCTTTTCAGGGAGTACGCCGAAAAATATTACGGCAGCGGCTACGAGATAAAGCCCAACGAGTACAAAGTAAACCCTTTCGCTTCTGCGAATAAGATAAAGTTCGACCTGTTCCTCAGGTACGGCTGCATACCCGCCGTTCCCGACAGGATCGCCGCGGACTTCTGCCCCGCATGGTACACGGGTTCTCCCAAAACCATTTCAAGCTGGAAGTTCAGCCAGACCACGGTAAACTACCTCAAAAAGCTGAAGCTGGACAAGATAAGCCGCGTCAAGACCCTTATGAGCGGCAGCGAATTTCTGCGTGTGGGCGGCTCGTCAAGCGAGTGCGCAATGCAGATACGCGCTCTGATAGGTCAGGGCAATCTTATCACCAACGTATGTATGCGCAACAGCGGACAGGTGGAAAATCTTCCCATAGGCGCGATCGTGCATACCAACGCGCTCATCAGCAAAAATTCCGTCAGACCCGTGGCGGCGGGCAAGCTTACCGACGAGCTGTACTGTCTTACAATACGCCATGTAATGAACCAAAAGACCCTTGTCAAGTCCGTTAAGGAAAAGGACCTGGACATTGCATTCAACGCGTTCCTGAACGACCCGCTCATGTCGGTTGACCTTAACGACGCCACCGAGCTTTACAAGGAAATGCTTGCGGCTGTCCGCACGCACCTGCTTTACTACTGCTGATATGCTGATAAAACAAAACGTCCCGACAGGCTTTTATGCCTTGTCGGGACTTGCTTTATGCTCTCACGTTAAGAGTTTTTACAGTGCTCTGCGCTGAAGATAACGCCGTTCCGCCAACGGCTATGCCGCCACGCTTCATGGCTTTTTTCACCTTTTTCACAACGTAGGACTGCTCCGCTTCCGCCTTGGTAATCTTGCGTTTCAGACTGTAGGTCTTTTTCTTGACGGTAACGGTTTTTGTCTCGGTCTTTTGGGTCTTTTTGCCGTCCTTGTCCTTGACGGACTGCGTTTTTTTCGGGACCTCTTTCCTGACCGTTTTTTCCTTTGGTTTTTTCTCCGCACGCCTTGCCTCGGCAAGCTTTTTCGCGGCGGCTATGCACTCCGCCTGAGTGGGAAGTCTTGACAGTCCTCCCTGCCTGATAAATTCCTTTTCGGTTTTTTCCATAGCGGCGTTTTTCTTCTGTTCGTCAACAATGACTTTAAGCTTTCTTTCCTGTGTGATGTGGGGCTTGCTCTGCACCG
>CAMWVO010000154.1 GCA_947177695.1 uncultured Clostridia bacterium | reverse complement strand
ATCCTATATCACCGCATATTTGTATATTTTTACCATAAATTCCCTTCCAAAATTTGTGGAAAAGACAGACTATTTGTTAAAAATGCATTAAATTTGAAATTAGTCCTTATCAGCTATTGTAATTTTTGAGAAAATGATGTATAATGTAATTGTGTAAATATGCCATAATCTTTAAGTATGCTTTATAAAGAAACGGAGGGCGATACTATGCCTGATAATAATATCCTGAAACTCCCCGTTGACAGCCAGGTTTCCGTTACAGTAGTATCCAACGGCTCGGAGGCTTATATCACAGTTGAGCCTCCCGTTAACGGCGGCGCCGAAATTACTGCCGACGCTATCATGCGCAAGCTTGCGGAAGCCGGCGTTACATACGGTATAAAGGCAGACGCAGTAAGCAAGATCGCCGATAAAAAGCTGTACGGCGACCGTACCCTTATCGCCGTCTGGACCCCTCCCGTAAACGGCGTTGACGGTACAATAACCTACCGCTACGAAAAAAAGGTCGAGATCGCTCCCGTTGAGGACGAGCACGGCTTTGTTGACTATAAAAACCTCGGTCTTGTGCGCACTGTCCACAAGGGCGACGTTATTGCCGATATCACCCTGCCCACCGAGGGCGAGCCGGGTATGGACGTACGAGGAAAAACTCTCAGGCAGGTAGTCGGCAAAAAGGCTGCCTACTCTATCGGCACAAATACCGAGCTTACCGAGGACGGCACTCAGATAGTCGCTCTTATCGACGGAAATATAAATTTCAAAAACAACGCTTTTGCTATCGACAATGTTGTCACTATCGCCGGAGATGTGGACGCTTCCGTGGGAAACATCAGCTTCGTGGGCGACGTGGTCGTAAAGGGCGAGGTAATGGAGGGCTTTAAGATATCCTCCAACGCAAACATCATCGTGGCGGGAAACGTCAACGGAGCGCAGCTTGAAGCCGACGGCGACATCATTATCAAAAAAGGCTGCATCAACTCCAAGGTGGTCGCTCACGGCTCGGTCACCATCAACTTCTGCGAACGCTCCGATATCAAGTGCGACGGCACTCTCACCTCCTCAAACTTCGTTATATGCGACGTTTACTGCGGCGAGCTGTGCGTAAAAGGCAACACGGGCGGTCTTATGGGCGGAAAGTACACCAGCCTCAGCAGCGTGGAGCTTTCCAACATAGGCACGAAAAACTATACCCCCACCATGCTGACTATAGGCGACAACGCTCTTCTTGCCGAGGAAAGAGACTCACTGATGAATGAGATCGGAAAAAATCAGAAGAGCATCGACGATCTGACGCTGATAATCAATTTCCTCAACGAAAAGAAAAAAGAGCTCCGCACTCTGCCCGAGGACAAGGAAAAAATACTCGGCAACGCCTGCCGCCAGAAAATACTGCTTGGTGTGGAAATAAACCGTCTCAACAAAAGAGTTGACGAGATCAATATCAATCTTGCAAGCAGACAGTACCTTACGGTAAGCTGCAAGGGTTATCTGTATCCCGGAGTCAAGATCATCATAAACGACGCCGTTTTCAAGGCGGAGTCAGAATATATACGCACTAAAATCAAACTTGCGGAGGACGGAGTTATCTGCGCTGTTCCGATGTAATCGAAAGGATACTGACCTTGTATGTCCGATGTGATCAAAAAACATATTCTTGTCGTGGACGATGTTCCGGCAAATCTTAAATATGCCGAACAGCTTCTCGGAGACAGATACCGTCTGACGCTGGCGATATCGGGCGCTCAGGCTCTGAAATTTCTCACGAAAGCCGAGCCCGACCTGATACTGCTGGATATAAATATGCCCGAAATGGACGGCTGTACGGTTCTGACCCGCCTCAAGGAAAATCCTGTGACGGAAAGGATACCGGTAATAATCCTTACCTCGGATATAGATTCCTCGATGGAACTGAAGTGCCTTGCAATGGGCGCGGTGGATTTCATCAGAAAGCCGTTTGTGACGGAGATAATGCTCAGCCGCATCGACACCCATATAGAACTGAGCGGATACCGCCATAAGCTGGAATATATGGTGGACGAGAAAACCGCCGTTATAGAACGGCTTCAGGACGTTATGTCCACCTGCTTTGCGGAGCTTGTGGAGTCCCGCGACGGCACAACGGGCGGTCATATCAAAAATACCACAAGATATTTCTCAGTTTTTTTAGACGAACTTTCAAAACATGAAAAATACAAGGATATACTTACTCCTCAGTATATGCGAAGCCTTGTTAGGGCGGCTCCGCTGCACGACATCGGAAAGATCGGCATAAACGACAGCGTGCTGCGCAAGGAATCCTCCCTTGACAAGGAGGAGTTCGAGCATATGAAAACTCATGCCAGAATAGGCGGAGACACGTTCAAAAACATATTCAGCTCCGTGGAGGGTTCGTACCACCACTCCCGCGTGGGCGCAAGCGCCATCGACAAGATATTCGATACAATGGAAGTACACGAAAGCGTGGACACCGAGTTCCTGCACATTGCAAGGGATATGGCTATGTTCCACCACGAAAGATGGAACGGCACGGGCTACCCTACGGGCATAAGCGGCGAGGATATCCCGCTCTGCGCAAGGATACTTTCGATAGCTGACGTTTACGACGCTCTGACGTCCAAACGCTCCTACAAGGACGCTTTCAGCCACGAAAAGGCTATGGAGATAATAATCAAGGACAGAGGAGTTTTCTTCGATCCCGAACTGACGGACATATTCGTAAGCATAAGCGACAAGATCGAGGAGTGCCTTATGACCAAGGACACAGTCCAGACGGCTTAAAAGCAATGCGGCGGGCTGCGGAGTTTGCTGTGCCGCCGTGCAGATCGGTAATTATTTTTAATACTGATTAAAAAGTGTATAAAAAATCAAGCAAAAATTTGAAAAGTTTTAACTTTTTTATATGATTTTTACGCAGGTTTTTTATTTGCACTTTTAATTGGTGATCAGGATAAGGGGGCGTGCAAGCCGCCGAGGCGGTTTTGCGTACATATGACGAACTTTCTGCTGACTTTACAGATCACCTGCGTGGCGTTGATGTTCGTATATATTGTTTACATTGTGACTACTAAAAGAGCGGGCGCATATTCGGTTCTTACCGCGGCGCTCGCTTCGGCGTTTCTGAACTGCTTTGCCTATACGATGCTGCTGTTCGCGGACAGTCCCGAGGCGGCTGTGGCGGTAAAGCCTTTCGATATTATGGGGTCGGCTCTTGCGATGTATCTGCTGTACTGGTTTGCCTGTGAGAACAGGCGGCTGAAGATACCGAAAGCGATAAGCGTTCTGCTGCTGACAGCAGACCTGTTCGGGATAATCGCTTCCGCAACCGACAGGGTTTTCCACCTGTATTTCAGGGAAATAACGCTTACGGACATAGGCGGAGTACACTCGGCGGACGTTAAGTATAATATCGGCTTCTACGCGCTGCTGACTTCGATGGCGGCAAAAACTATAATAATTACGGCGGCGGCTTTCGTCAAACGGCGGCGCGAAAATTCAATCAGCGGTTCGGCAAAGGTAAGATTTTCCTTTCTTACCGTGCTTCTGCCGACAGCGGCAATGACGCTGTACTATTTCCGCGTTTTCGGGGACTTCAACCCCGCCTCCCTTGCAATGTGCATATGCTGCGTGACGGTCACGGCGACGGTATATCACGGAGGCAGATACGATATGGTAAAGACCGCCCGCGACAACGTTATCGAAACAATGGACGACGCTCTTATCGTCACCGACAACAAAATGAATATAGTTGACTCAAATCCCGCGGCAAGACGTATTTTTTCCGCACTTTCGGGCGACGACAGGAGAAAGACCGCCGAGTTCGCCCTGAACCTTATCTCGGCTTCCGACAGCGACGGGAACTCGGAATTTGAACTGAACGGAAAATACTACGAAAAGCACATAACCTCCCTCACCAACAGCGAGGGCGGCGAGGACGGCTATTCGGTGCTTGTCATAGACGTTACCGATACGAAAAAATACGTGGACAACCTTATCGACATAAGCCGCAGGGCTGACATGGCAAACAATGCCAAAAGCGATTTTCTGGCGAATATGTCCCACGAGATACGTACTCCCATGAACGCCATCACAGGCTTTGCGGAGCTTTGTCTTAAAGAAAAGAATTACTGCTACGCCGCCGATATCAAGACAGCGGCAAAGAACCTTATTTCCATCATCAACGATATCCTTGACATCTCCAAGATCGAGGCGGGAAAACTGGAGCTTGTGCCGTCGGTATACGACACGGCAAATATGCTCAACGATGTTATAAGCATTATATACGTCCAGCTTGACAAAAAGAAAAATCTGGATTTCAAAATTGACGTGGACAGACGGATACCCCGCAAAATGTACGGCGACGAGGTGCGGCTGAAGCAAATACTTATCAATCTGCTGGGCAACGCCGTAAAGTTCACCGACGAGGGCTTTATCGCTCTTTCCGTAAAGGAGCTGAGCCGCGTGGGAGACGACGTTTCGCTGATGTTCAGGATCTCCGACTCGGGACTGGGCATCAAAAAAGAGGATATCTCCAAGCTGTTTGACAACTTCCAGCAGGTGGATACACGGAAAAACAGAAAAATCGAGGGTTCGGGTCTGGGACTTCCCATTTCAAAAAACCTTGCGGAAAAAATGAACGGAAGCATTACCGTGGAGAGCGAGTACGGCAAAGGCTCGGTGTTTACAGTTGTTCTGGTGCAGAAAATATCCGACCCGTCGCCTATTCCCAAATCTGCGGCAGGAGGCGTACACGCTCCCGTTTCCGAGGAAAAGACCCGCACTCTTTACGCTCCCGAAGCCCACGTCCTTGTGGTGGACGACAACAAGGTCAACCTTAACGTTACCGCACGGCTGCTGACCGCCTACGGCATTAAGGCTGAGCTTGCCGACAGCGGCAGAAAAGCCATTGAGATGATAAATTCCGCGTACTACGATCTGGTGTTCATGGATCACATGATGCCCGAGCTGGACGGCGTGGATACCACAAAAATGATACGTTCGCAAAATGACGCTTACAGCAAGGAGCTTCCCATAATCGCCCTTACCGCAAACGCCGTCAGCGGAGCGCGGGAAATGTTTATGGAGTCGGGTTTCAACGACTTTATCTCCAAGCCGATACAGCTTCCTCTGCTTGAAAAGATACTTGAAACATGGCTTCCCGAACAGATGATAAGCTACGCTGAAACAGGAACAAATGCCGTCAGCGGCGACGCTTCCGACATTTTCGGCGTAAGAGGCTCCGCTTCGGCAGAAGCAGAAGATGACGATATCGTTATCCCCAATGTGGACGTGAAAGCGGGTCTGAGCCTGTGCGGAGGAAACGTTGACGCTTACCTGGCGATACTGAAAACCTTTATGGAGACCGCCGAGGAAAGCATCCTGCGTATAGAGACCTACGCCCACAGCAGGGACTACAAAAACTATACCACCGAAGTTCACGGACTGAAAAGCTCCGCTCTTGCCATAGGTGCGGCGGGACTTTCCGAGATGGCGAAAAATCTTGAACAGGCGGGAAAAGACGAGAACTACAAGCAGATCGCCGAGGACACTCCCGCGC
>CAMWVO010000153.1 GCA_947177695.1 uncultured Clostridia bacterium | reverse complement strand
TTTCGCTTATGCGAATGCTTTAATATTATACCACATTTAGCAAAAAAATGCAAGATAATTTTACTGTGCTATTTCAACAAATTTTTGAAGGAATTGGGCTGTCTTTTTGCCAATTCTGCCTCATCAACGGAAATAAGGACGGTATCAACGCCGATAATTTCAATGTCGCCGCAGGTTATGACGATATCGTCCTCCCTGCCGAAAAGTCCGAAAAGCCGCGACCTGCCGTAAACTATAAAGGATTTTACCTCCGAGGTCTCGGTGTCGAACTCCAGATCGTCGATATAGCCGAGCCTTGCGCCGTTTTTTATGTTTATTATCTCCTTGTTTCTCAGAGCCGTCAGGGTACATTTCATAAAGCATACTCCTTAACATTTATTTAGTAGCAGAATATGCAGGTCTGGACTTGTACTATTCTTTATATTTTATCTGCACCGCTTACTCCAGTTCAATAGCGCGAAGCTCAATGGCGGTCATCATATCACATATTTCCGAAGATATTGTCTTGTCAACTTCATAATGGTCTGTTTCACCATCTAAAATTTTTATCAGCTCGTCCTCATATTTTAAATAATCATATGGGAAACACTCAAAATGGTATGCGTTATACCCCGGATTGCTGCGGCTTGCGTTTTTACGGATACTGCTCAACTTCTCCATATGCTTTGAATTGCCGCCCAGAAAGCCCTCTAAATCATCGGTAATATAGTGACCATCTTTCGGCAATTCGCCGTCATTACTTTTCTTTAACACTTTAAACCAAATACTGAGCCTTTCATTGGCATCGGAGCAAAATTGTTTATACATATCATCTTCATTAAACAGTTTAGCGCACAAAGCAAGATTCATTGATTCAACAACATGATATATGTCAGCCCAAAATTTATCACGGTTTCTGTATCTGTTACTTATTTCCATAAGCTGAAACGCTTCATAAAGCGTTATCTCATTTTCTCGCAAAGCTTTTTGTATAAACAAAAGCAGTGCTGTTCCAACGCTTCCTAAAGTGTTTTTCGAAATAATTTTTTGAGTTTCATTAATAAAATCCATTTTAACTACCCGCTATTTATACATGGAAACATGCTCAAAGCCGTCCAGAAGCTTGTCAATATTTTTAAACGCGCAGATAGTTCCTCTCGCCACGCAGGACAGCGGGTCGTCCGCAACGCTGCACTTTACGCCCAGTTCCGAGGACATAAGCCTGTCCAGACCGTACAGCATAGCCCCGCCGCCCGTAAGGTACAGACCGTTGCGGTAAATGTCGCCCGCAAGCTCCGGAGGGGTTTTCTCCATAACGTCCTTGACCGCCGCGATCATTTCCCTTACACTGTCGATTATCGCCTCGTAAATATCGTAATCCGTGACCTCTATCTTTTCGGGAAGTCCCCTTACAAGGTGTCTGCCCTTGACTAATATTTTTCTGCTGCCGTCGGGAGAATATACATTTGCCGCCGCCATTTTGGCATTCTCGGCTGTCTTTTCGCCTATAAGTATCCTGTAGCGGCTGCTGACGTACTTCACTATCGCCTTGTCGAGCCTGTTGCCCGCGATCTTCACCGAGGACTTAGCCACAACGCCGTTCATAGATACCACGGCAATGTCGGTAGTACCGCCGCCGATGTCCACAACCATATTTCCGTCAGCGTCGGAAATATCCACGCCCGCGCCCATTATAGCTGCAACAGGCTCTTCGATAAGGTACACCTGTCTTGCGCCCGCGATCTTGGCGGCTTCGATAACAGCGCGGCTCTCCACGTCGGTAATGGACGAGGGTATGCACATTATGATATTGGGCATGAAAAGCTGCTTGCCCGTGACCTTTTCAATAAACGACTCGATCATTTTTTCCGTCATCTTGTGGTCGGAAATAACGCCGTCGCTGAGAGGTCTCACCACCGAGATATAGTCGGGGACCCTGCCTATCATTCTGTGAGCCTCGTCCCCCACGGCGATTACCTCGTCAAGTTTCTTGTTGAACGCCACCACCGACGGTTCGTTCAGTACCACGCCCTTGTTTCCTACAGCTATCATTACGTTTGCCGTACCCAAATCAATTCCGATGTCCATAATCAAATCCTGCCCCTGCCGTCACGCGGGAGCATTACTCCTTTCGCTTGTGTTTTCGTCCGAAGAATTACGTTCCTTTAGTCTTGTCACCGCGCAGACCGCGGCAATAACGCTTTCCGCGCCTGCGCTTTTGAGTATCTCAGCGCACCTGTTCAGCGTAGAGCCTGTGGTCATAACGTCGTCGCATAACAGTATCCTTTTCCCCGACAGGTTTTCGCTGCCGCCGTAAAACAAGTCTTTGACCCGTTCCCTACGCTCCTTTTCCGTGTGGAAGTGCTGTTCATCCTTTGTGTCATGCTTGAACACTAAGTCCCGTCTCACCGGTATACCCAAAGCCCTGCTAAGACTTTTTCCGAACAGCTCCGCCTGATTGTGACCTCTCGCTATCCGCTTTTTCCTGCCCATGGGGACAGGCACGATAAAGTCGGGGAGCGGCGTTTTCTCCGCTGTCAGGCGCTCAGCAATGTCAGCCGCGGAAAGGTCGGCAAGACCTCCCTCTCCCTCGTGCTTGAAGCGGTATACCGCGCTTTTTACAGGCGGTTCGTCAAAGAAGTAAGAGCCGTACACCATGTCAAATGCGCAGCTTTCCTTATCACAACGGCATTTGTCCTGACCGCATTTTCTGCAAATAACATCGTTCGCAGAAGCAAGGGTGTCACGGCACGCGCCGCAGCAAAGCTCGTTCCACATGATAAATTCCCCGCAGAACGGACACCTTGACGGAAATAAGATATCCAGCGCCCAAAGTCTGATATTGTCAAATTTGATCCGAGCCATTTCCAAGCTCCTTTTCAAGCATATGTCTCAGGCAGGAATACCTGAGCGTTCTGCGATTGTTGTTTACCATTGATTCCACCACCCGCCGCGACCCCACGATTATAAGCAGTTTTTTCGCCCTCGTGACCGCGGTATAGAGCAGATTGCGGTAATAAAGCTTCTCGAAGCCGCCCAGCAGCGGGATTATCACCGCGTTGAACTCGCTGCCCTGACTTTTGTGTACCGATATCGCATATGCAAGCTCAAGCTGGTCGAGCATTTCATATGTATACTCGGCGACACGTCCGTCAAAATCAATGTATATCTTGCTCTCGGCTTTTACCGTCCTTAGAATTATTCCAATATCGCCGTTAAAAATACCCGTACCCTTTTCCATTCCCTTTGTCCACTCGATGTCGTAGTTGTTCTTGACCTGCATCACCTTGTCGTCGGGACGGAAATTGTACATTATTCCCTTTATTTCGGGCTTGTCCTTTTTGGGAGGATTAAGCGCAGTTTGCAGCACCTTGTTCATTTCGGTAACGCCCAGCGCGCCTTTTCTGGACGGGCACAGCACTTGTATGTCATCCAAGGAGGAAAAACCGTACGCCGCGGGAAGTCTTTCAACGGCAAGCTCCACCACCGTATCGGACGCGGATTCGTAGTCCAGCCGCTGCATGAAAAAGAAATCGCTGTCCGCGCGGGACATATCGGGCTGCTCTCCGTTTACGATCTTGTGGGCGTTTGTGACGATACAGCTTTGCTGCGCCTGACGGAATATCTCCGTAAGCTTTACCACAGGCAGCCTGCCGCAGTCGATCATGTCCTTGAGGATATTTCCCGCGCCAACCGAGGGGAGCTGGTCGCTGTCCCCCACCATTATCAGACGGCAGGAAAGCTTCAAAGCCCGCAGCAGAGCCTCGAACAGAAGTGTGTCCACCATGGACATCTCGTCCACTATCATAACATCGCAGGCTATCGGATTGTTGTCGTCGTGCTTGAAGTGTAGTTTTCCTCCGTCGCCGAACACGACCTCCAGCATACGGTGTATGGTCTTGGCTTCGTAACCCGTCAGGTCGGAAATCCGCTTCGCCGCCTTTCCCGTGGGGGCGGCTATCATAACTTTCAGTCCACGCTGTTCATACAGGGAAATTATGGCTTTCAGCGTGGTGGTCTTGCCTGTTCCCGGACCTCCGGTCAGTATCATAAACCCTTGGGACAGCGCAAGCGAAATGGCGTTCCGCTGCTGCTCCGCGTAGGTTATTACTTTAGTTTTTTCCTCAATATCTATCAGCTTTTTGTAGTCGAGACCCGTATCTTTAAGGCAGTCGCTCATGACAGCGAGACGTCCCGTGATGTACTGCTCCGCCTTAAAGTAATCGCTCAGGTAGATAAAGTCCCTGCCATCCTTTTCGTACCGCACGAAATCGCCCTCGGTACAGCGGCTCTCAACGCATTTTTCAAACAGTTCTCCATCTATTTCAAGAAGCTTCAGAGCGGTGTTTCTCAGCCTGTCGGCAGGCAGACAGGTGTGTCCCGAAAAGGTGTTGTTAACAAGGATATAGGTTATGCCCGCGGCAATCCGCGCCTCGCTGTTCATGGGGTAACCTATCTTCTCCGCCATGCCCTCGGCTTTGTCAAAGTCAAGCTCGATGCCGTTCCCGCAGAGGATATAGGGATTTTCCTTGATTATCTCCACCGCGTACTGACCCCATTTTTTCCACGCCGCAACTGCCGCCGAGGGAGGTATATTGTACTGGGAAAGAAATATCATCAGCGCGCGCATACCGAACACACGCTTGAAATCCATGGATATCTCCTCCGCCTTGGAGGGAGTGATACCCTTTACGCAGACAAGACGTTCGGGTTCGTTTTCAATAACGTCCAGAGCCTTGTCGCCGAACTCCTCGACGATACGTACCGCAAGAGTTTTTCCGATACCCTTTAACGCTCCCGACGAAAGATATTTCAGAATGGCGTTTGTTGTGGCAGGCATTTTTCTCTGACAGTAGCTTGCCCTGAACTGCATACCGAATTTGGCGTGCTTGGTGTAGCCGCCCGAAACGATAAGCTCCTCACCCTCTTCTATGTTGCCCAGCTCGCCGACCACGGTAACATAGTCGCCGTTCACGTCCAGATCAAGCACAACATAGCCGTTGGCGGGGTTGCTGAACAGCACCGTGTCCACCACGCCCTCAAGCTTTGTTAAGTTTTCGCTGTCCTCCACGCTGCCGCCCCCCGAAAGCAAAACTGCATATATATTTTTTATTATAGCATACGCCATGGGAAAAAGTCAATACAAAAAAAGAAGCCGACTGCCAATCCGGTTTCCGTACAAGGTTCTGCATGGTATTGCTATGATCTTACAAAAATGCGGCTAATGCAACAAATGAATACATTCCAAATGAGATAACAGTCTAAAAAACATAACCGTTTTTCTAATGAGTTTTCAACGCTTTCAACTAATGTTTCTGCGCACAAAAAACACTGCTTTAAACTGAAACGGCGGATTTTTTATTCTCGGTACACGACCGCGTTTTTCAGGGCTTCCTCCCCCTTGAAGAACCGATCAAGGCGAACAGCGTTACCTCGGCGATCTTCTGCATCCCCTCGTTGGTGAGGAACGCCTGATGATCGGACTTGTCCTACACTTAGCCGGAAAGAGCAACTACAGGTTGCAGGAAACTTTTCCGAAAATGCAAACTAAAATTGCTTGCGCGCAAATGCTATATGATATATAATAT
>CAMWVO010000152.1 GCA_947177695.1 uncultured Clostridia bacterium | reverse complement strand
CTGCTGTGACCTTTGGCGAGAGAACAGCAGACGGCGCACTATACAAGTGAATTGCTTCACCTGCTCCAATTATAGCACATTTTCAGAGCGGGTGCAAGCCCTTTCGCTATAATTGGAGGTAAAAACTTTATGGAAAATTATGTTGAAATTGAAACATCAATGCCGATCGAAATATCATTACCGCGCGGCGTTGTAGTTCCCGACACTGGGATAACAGCCCGCAAAGCCGAAATTCTCTTGTCCGCATCTCAGCTGGAGCAGGTCAGAACCGCACTTGAACACGGTAAACGGCTTATTCAGACACGACTTACCCGCACCAAAAATCTTATGAAACGCTGTACAACGGAGATAGAGGGCAACGTTATTTCTTCCGTTATGGAGAAAACAGAGCATTGCAAGCCTGTCCAGCTCTATCCCGTTGAAGTCCTTGCTGCTGAACTTGAAGCTATAATTTACTGCTTGGAACGGTCAAAGAACAGTAAGAGCAAGGACGTTCAGCAGCTTATAGCCTCGCTTTCCGCATATTTTGACTATGAGGGCTAAGCTATGCGCTGCGCTAAAAAAACGGTGTCGGGCGCGGTATGTGAAATCGAGGTTTTCAGCGTGCCAGACGGCGTTAAGCTTACAAAAAATACAGAACCTAAACCTCAGAACGTCCGTACCGACGAGGAACGGGAGCGATATAATCGGCATAAGTCCGAAAAGCATTTTGTACGCCTTGTAAATACGAACTTCACAAGCGCGGCGTATTATGTCACCCTTACATATGATAATGAACATTTGCCGTCAAGCTATTCCGAGTCTGTAAAAAATCTCGATAATTATATACGGCGGCTTCGATACTCCAACCCGCACGCAAAAATTGTCGCGGTAACAGGGTACGGGAGCAGGTCGGGGCGGTTACATCATCACTTGATAGTCAGCGGCGTTTCCGAGGGCGATCTATTAGGCAAGTGGTTTTTCGGTGATATTGCAAAAGTTGAGCACCTGCACGGTAACGAGTACGGAGAAGATTTTACAGCTTTAGCCGTATACCTGCACCAACACGCACCTGCGGAGCATAAGGGCAAACGTTGGAAACAGACCAAGAACATAGTTAAACCGATACAGGAAATGGCAAAGCCACTAAAACGGTCATATAGTGAGGTTTGTCCTCCGAAAACACCTAAAGGCTTTGCGCTTGTGGAAGTCAAGACCTGTGAATTTTTCAACGGTTATATTTGCTTTAAATACGTTCGTGTACCTTATGAACCGCTGAACATTCAGCCGAATTTCTCAAAGCGCAAGCAGCTTTCGGAATGTCAGCGGCTATAATACTGAATACAATCTATATTTCACACTACGGAGCGGGTATATCGGCGGGCTTGGAGCTTTGCCGAAAAAATTTAACTTCACCCGCTCTGTTAGGTACTCGAATTTACGGCACGTTTTACAACGAAATATTAAGGAGGTAGGCAGTTATGTTAACTGACAACTATTTTGCAATAAATATCAAGAAAAGTGAAACGGCAAGACGTGATATATGCCGTGGGTTAGTATTGGCAGAAAACCCGTTCCGTCTGCTTATGATCGCGGTCAAGTGTATAACCGATATGTCTGGAGACGGTACTTTCCTTTCATCATGTCAGCAGTCCTTAGAAAATATATACGGAGCAGGTCTTGAAGATCCTCAGTACATAGATAACAGAATATCAGAACTGAAAGAAAGTATTGATAAGCTTGAACGCTGCCTTGATACCTGCAATGATAATGTGAGGGAACGGCTTCAATTTTCCCTGCGGTTACAGCGGAATGAGCTTGAAAAACTTCTGAACAAACGGAAATAAGTTTGCCTGTATTGGGTGCGGGTATGATCGCGGTTGCCTAATGGTCAGTACCGCCCCCCTATACCTCAAACTGTACCCGCAGGGAGACCGAAGCAAGGGATAGGCGAATTTTACACACAAGGCAATTTTAACTTTTTTTGCTGAATTTTTGTAGAAACAAGGTCTTTTTGAAAGAAAAAGAGAGGAGGTCGGCAAGGATTGAATGAGAGTAATTTAATACCTGGCGCACACAGTTTAACTGTCGAGGAACAGTCGAGAGGCGGCAAGAAGTCAGGAGAAAGCCGCCGCCGCAAGCGGGATATGAAAGCATGTATGCAGCTTCTTTTGTCCTTGCCCGCTCCCGAGGACGATTATAAAACTCTATCGGATATGGGTATCAACGTTGAAGAGTTTCCCGAGGATATTACAAATATGCTTGTTGTAAACGCCGCTATCCTAAAAGCCGCCAAAGCTGGCGACATACAGGCAATACGGGAATTACGCAGCATTATTCGGGACGACGATTATATGAAGCATAAGATTAAAATGGACAAGGAACGGCTGAAGCTTGCGCAAAAGGCATCCGAACGCGACAACTGGGACTTAGACTTATAAAAAGCAGGTCAGACGTTTTGCAGTTGACTGCAAAGGCATAAGAACCGAATACCATGGGGTACTCAAAAAAGTACAACCCTTTTGCGAAAATACCCGCCATGCCCTTCCGTGTGCAAAAAAATCCCTTTTTTGAAGTTTTTCCTATAGTTTTTTTGGAAAAGCATATGCCTTTTCTGCGCTTGCTGTCCTATGTGCTTATATTTGTGTATGGTGGACGTACCTGCCCTGTGTTGTGATAAATACAAAGAGCAGGTGCGCTGACCTGCTCCATATGTATCTGTTATACGCACAGATCCTCGTATACAATACTTGCAAACTTGTCGTCTTCTTCGTGAGCATAACGACTTGATAACTTCGCTAAGCTGCCGTCTACCGTCAGCAGGGTCCTTGAAATTGAATTTAATGCGTGAAGAATATGACTCCCTTTATCCCTTTCCAGAGAATCAATAGGCACGTAGTTTTCGATATAACCTTGGGTTAAGTCGGCTATGCTTTTCGCTTCATTCACCACATCCATTATTGCACACAGATCGTCAATCAAGGTTAATTTGCTCATGCGGTTTCCTCCATTTCTTGTGAAATTGAAATAATTTTGTCTCCGATTTCCGACAATATGTCGTCAGTAGCCTTTGAAAGATCCTTGATAACATCAAACATATACAAAGTATTGTTTATCTGTTCGTTGATCGATCTGTTTGAATCGCGGAGAACTTCGTCTAAATAGCTATACGCACTCAATGCTGTGGCTTGTATTTTGCTTAACCAAAAAGACGCGGTTGTAAAATCGCTTTGTACGATTTCTTTCATTTTTTCGTTCATGATTATTCTCCTTCTTGACATTTTGAAGCAGGTCATTTATAATATTATTAACCCGCTCCATTTGGACGGTTGCGCTCTTACATTCGCTTTGGTCGGCTGTTATGTAAGGGCTTTTCTTATACTGCAATAGCCAGAGCTGCGCCGTAACTCACATATGGGTTGAAGCCTCCAGTTACTCTGAACGACTGAGCGCGGGGCGCGGTGTCCTTGTCCATAAGCGGAGCGAGAACGCTCGCTACAGCTTTCGGGAGATACCCGATAAAGAATACTCTGTTATCTCTCAAAGCGACATATACGGCTACTGCGTTGCTGTCGTGAGAGTTGCGGGGTTCTCTTTTCAGCTTGACGGATATTTCCGCAGGATTTACCCCTGCAAGCTTCTCCAGCGTGTCCTGACGGAGTGACGTGCCTTTTACCTTTGTACGGAGAGCGTCAGCTTTGACGATTACCCACGCTTTGACCGTTGCGATCGAGCGGGTCAGTCCCTGCTTTACAAGGCGGTTGGCTATTGTCATTACCTTTGACTTGACCTTTGTCATATTGGTTTACCTCCTGTTTTATATTTGCTCTTTGAGCTTAATTATATTATACACACTTTAGTGCGTATTGTCTATTGACATAATAGCCAAATATGCACACTAAAAAATGTATATTTTATACATTGTAAAGTGTGTATATGTGTGATATAATTATAATCGGGAGGCGATATAGTGTCAATAAAATATAAAATAGATGTATTAGCAGAGCTCAAAGCGGCAGGATATTCAACATATAAGCTCCGAAAAGAAAAAATACTCGGAGAACGAACTATTCAGCTTTTAAGAGAGGGAAAGTTAATAGCTTTGGAAAGTATTGATATTCTTTGTAAGCTGCTTAAATGTCAGCCTGGAGATATTATAGAATACATTGAACCTGCTCCCGACGGAGCAGAACAGGAGGAAAACGGAAATGCCGAATAATAGCATAAAAAGCGTAATTCATGCCAAAGACACCGATATTGCAGTTATTTCAGCCATTGGCAAAGAGGACTATATTTCTCTTACCGATATTGCCAAATACAGAAGCGACGAGCCTAACGACGTTGTAAAAAACTGGTTGCGTTCAAAGTCCACGATTGAATTTTTGGGACTTTGGGAACAGATGAACAACCCGAATTTTAAACCCGTCGAATTCGACGGGTTTAGAAATGAAGCTGGAGCAAATGCCTTTACTATGTCGCCTCAAAAATGGATAAATGCCACAAATGCAATCGGTATTATATCGAAATCAGGTAGATACGGCGGTACTTTTGCACACAAGGACATTGCTTTTGAGTTCGCCTCGTGGATTTCTCCCGAATTCAAGCTGTACATTATCAAGGACTACCAGCGGCTTAAAGAGGACGAGGCATACAGGCTCTCGCTTGATTGGAATGTAAAACGGCTCATATCAAAGGCTAATTACAGAATACATACCGAAGCCATAAAGGACAACCTTATACCGCCCGACATCGGCAAGGTACGGCAGGGCTTTATATACGCAAGCGAGGCTGACGTGCTGAATGTCGCGCTTTTTGGGCAAACCGCTGCCGAATGGCGCAAAGCAAATCCCGAAGCGAAAGGCAATATGCGTGACTATGCCACTATTGAACAGCTTTTAGTGCTTGCCAATCTGGAAAGTGCAAACGCTATGTTTATCGAAAACGGTATAGAACAAAGCGAGCGGGTCATAATGCTCAATCAGCTTGCCATAAAGCAGCTGAAAACGCTTTCCGAAGCTGCAAGCATTAAACGGCTTGACTTGCTGGACGGCGATAATAAGCTGAAATAGTTGACAAAACAGCGGAAGTGTGGTAATATATCATTATAATCTTAGTGCTTATATAATACCCTTTGCGGGTCATACAAAAAATGTAACGCTTACGCGGTCTAAAATGGGAGCGGATACGCTCCCATCTCTTTTTATAAAATCACAATGCCTCTAAGAGCGATTATAAAGCTGTTTTTAGAAGGTGCATATTTTATGTAGGAAAATATAAAAGCCTGTTCTCGTCGATTGTGAAGTGTTCTGATAGCCTTACGGCTCAAACATCGGTTTGAAGCAGAAAAGCGGAACGTGCGATATAGAAGTGTTTTGGTGTCGAGTGAAAACTTTTGACATCGCAATTTTCTATGAAACGAAATAAAAAAGGCATTGCCTTTCGTGCAAGCTTTTTGCCAAAACTAAATTTTCGTCTCGGAAACAAAATCATGCAGTCATTACTATAGACGACGGCAAGCAAAAAGGCTCAGCCTTTGGCTGCGGGGAGATATTTTGATGATATGAAAAAACTTTTACCTATAATTTGTACTGTCATTTTAGTCTGGGGAATGACTGCGGCAGCGGTTC
>CAMWVO010000151.1 GCA_947177695.1 uncultured Clostridia bacterium | reverse complement strand
AGCCAAATCGAAGCTTACTGCCGCCGAACAGCTAAAGCTGAAAATCTTTTCACAAACCGTAGAACGTATTCACGTTTTCGATGAAAGCGATATTGAACGTGTCCGTACATTAAAAGCCAACATCGATAAAAATGCAGAGGCTCTTGCTGCCGAATTTCACGACTGGGAAAAACGATATACTACATATTCCGAAATTGTCAAGATCTATTATGAAATTTCGCAGGGGGACTATATTTCAAAGTTTGTGGAGCAGGAACGGCAATGGCGAGAAAATAAAAACCATAAAAAAGTATTATAATTTACTATAAATGAATATATGTTCCATTGAACAGTGCAACTATTATTTTTTTATCTAATCTTCTTTCTAAAATATTGTCAAAATATTTGTTCTTAGCTATACTTAAATTATGGGAACAAACTTTCCGTGCAGAAAAAAGAGAACATCTCTGCTGCACGGAAAGAATTTATTTTTTGAAAGGAAAGATTTTATGAAGTTCAAAGTTGTAGGCAAAAGCTTGATCCTGACAAATAGCTCTCACAAAATAACCGAGGGAGAAAACTCGTTTGACACGGTGGAAATTGCAGTTCCGCGTTATCACGACGATTGCGACCTCTCTACGCTGAGCTTTCGTTTTTCCGAAGTTTCCGAGGACGGTGAAAACTCGGCAGTACAGGTGCTCCGTCACACAAAATGTGATGAAAAGTACATATATCTGAAAGGTACAATTACCTCTGATTTTTCGGCAATTGCGGGAAAGGTTCTCTTTATGCTGACAGGTGTAAACGGTGAAAATGTTGTCGCTAAATTTCAGAGTAATCCATTCACTGTAAGCGATGATATTAGTCTCATGTCACTGCCTAATGAAACAACGGCTGAACAGCTGTTCAATCAGACACAGCTTGAGGTTCAGAAAGCTATTGACGCTGCTGAGCGCGCTGAAATTGCTTCGCAGACTCCCGCACCTGCCGAAATTTATCCTGCTACGAAAGAAAAATTAGGCGGTGTAAAGGTTGACGAAAATACTATTACCGCAAGCAGTGACGGTACTATTTCCGCAAAAGAAGTTCAAAACCTTGCAGTACAAATCGCTCACCCGAATAACTTTCTGATTTATGATAACGCAGGCAAGCCCTCTGTTATGGTGGCAATACCCAAATTTTATCTGGACGAGGTCATTGACGGTGCAAGCCATACAGTTCACCCTGCATTTATCATTAATGGCATTGAACATAATGTGATCTATATTTCCAAATATCAGAACGTAGTTGAATACGACAAGGCATATAGCTTACCTATGAAAGATCCTGCCACAAATGTCAATTTCGACCAGGCATGGAATTACTGCAAAAGCAAAGGTGCGGGCTGGCATTTGATGACTAACGCCGAGTGGGCTGCTATTGCTCTTTGGTGCAAGAAAAACGGTACTATGCCAAAGGGAAATAACAATTACGGCAAAGATACTTATGAAATGAATTTGCCGCAAAAAGCTGCTGCAACATTGCTGGATAACGGAAAAACAGTCCGAACAGCAACAGGAAGCGGCGAGATATCATGGTATCACGACAATACCTACGCAGGTATCGCGGATCTAAACGGTAACGTGTGGGAATGGAATTCCGGTGTAAGACTAAACAATGGCGAAATACAGATTTTAGCCAATAACGACGCAGCAGATATGAATATTTCCGTATCTAATACAAACGCACCTTGGAAAGCCATAATGTCAGACGGTTCTCTTGTCGTTCCGGGAACAACGGGTACACTTAAGTACGCTTTGAAAAATAATAAATGTACTGTCAGTACATCACTGACAAATCAATTAACCAGTGCTTATGGCAATACTTTTAAAACACTTGCAGTTGACAGCGGAGTTGAAATCCCCGAAATCATGAAAGCTCTTGCTCTTTATCCTGCCGATTCAAATGGTTATGAAGAAGATTATTTTTACGTGGTAAACTCAGGTGAGCGATTCCCGATTCATGGCGGAAACTGGAACAACGGCGCAAACGCCGGCGTATTTGATGTGGCATTAAACAACGCTCCATTGAATTCCAACAACCAAATCGGCTTTCGCTGCGCTTATTTTAATCCGAATCAAACTTAAGCAGCCATATTAGACGAGGGTAAGGAAATATAAACAGCAAATAAAATGTATCTGCCTGAATTATACCTATTCTATTTGGAATAAACATTTTTGTAGGAGCGGGATCTCAATGTACGAAATTAATTACAAACCTGACGGAGAAACCGTTTCCTACAAAATTTGTACAAGCTTAAAAAGTATTGCTGCAATTACGGGCAGCAATACTTTGCTTATAAAAACACACGGCAGTAACCGCATATTATTGCTTCTGCAGCAACCATTCAATAAAATCTCTGACAGCTCCGTCTCCCCCGTTATGGTCAGCAACATAATGTGAAATGCTCAAAATTGTTTTTACTGCATCAGCAGGACAGCCGGTTAACCCACCGGCATTTTTTATAGCTTCCATACAGGATAAATCGTTTATATCATCACCGATATATGCCACAGTTGAGAGATCATCTGCAATCGAACGGAGTTTATCCAACTTATTGCCGACTCCCTGATAGACCGCTGTAATTCCAAGCTCACTACAGCGATTCATGACAATATCAGATGAGCGTCCTGTGATGATCACGGGTGTAATATGGTTAGGAATAAGCAGATCATGTATTCCGCAGCCATCTTTTATATTGAATGCTTTCATGGCTTCGCCTGATGGAGACATATAGATTTTTCCGTCAGTGAGCGTTCCGTCAACGTCCATAATCAGATATTTTACCATTTTTCTATTCTAACCTCAGCTTTGTCATATCAAGACAATTTATTTGTTCATTTTCAATGCTTTATTTGACGTTCTTAAGGCAGCATCTATAACCTGATCCATATCGTAATACTTATACTCTCCAAGCCGTCCTCCGAAAATCACATCTTTTTCGTTTTCAGCCAAAGCTTTGTATTTAAGGTACAAAGCGCCATTCTTTTCATCATTCACCGGATAATAAGGTTCATCTCCCGGTTTCCACTCAGAACTGTACTCACGGCTTATAACAGTCTTCGGAAGATCATTGCCGTTTATATCCTTTCCAAACTCAAACCATTTGTGTTCAATAATCCTGGTCCACGGGGTCTCTCTGTCAGTATAATTCACAGCGGCGTTGCCTTGGAAATTCGGAATGTCAAGAAGCTCTGTTTCAAATCGTACTGAACGGTACTCAAGATTACCGAGAGAATAATTGAAATATGCATCTATCGGACCCGTGTATATGACCTTCTCTGCTTGCAAATTCCAATACTCCTTATCCTCCAGATAATCCACATTCAGTCTGACTTCTATCCCGTCAAGCATATGCTCAACCATATTGGTATACCCGCCAATAGGGATTCCCTGATAAAGCGCATTGAAGTAATTATTATCAAAAGTGAGCCGAACCGGAAGCCGTTTTATAATAAAGCTTGGCAGTTCCTTGCAATCTCTTCCCCACTGTTTTTCAGTATATCCTTTAACCAGCTTTTCATATACGTCACGTCCCACCAATGAAATAGCTTGTTCTTCAAGGTTTCGCGGTTCCCCGACAACTTCTTTTCTTTGCTCTTCAATTTTTGCAGCAGCTTCCTCAGGTGTGACTGCTCCCCACATTTTATTGAACGTATACATATTAAAAGGCAAGGAATACAACTCACCGTGATAATTAGCAACCGGAGAGTTTGTAAAGCGGTTAAATTCTGCAAATTGCTGAACATATTCCCAAACTGCTTTACTGTTTGTATGGAAAATATGCGCGCCGTACTTATGTACATTAATGCCTTCTACATCTTCAGTATAAATATTGCCGGCGATGTGAGAACGCCGTTCTATCACAAGAACAGATTTTCCGGCAGCTTTAGCCTGCTGAGCAAAAACTGCTCCATAAAGACCAGCTCCAACAATCAGATAATTTACCATTGTTATTGATCCTCCTATTGGGTTCAAATATTATTAATAAAATTACATATCAAAAGCGTCCAAATAAATTTCTAAACAGGAACCTTAATAACAGCTTTTCTTACGGACTCTCTTTTATCAATACATATACATGGCATATGCGCTGTTCCCGGCTTAAAAATCAAAAAATCGCCTTCATTAAGCAGCATATCAGTTCCTTTAAGACAATTAAAATAAAAAGATATGTCCCGTTCTTCATCGTACGGATCACAAACCTCCAAATCTGAAACAGGTGCAGCTGTTACTATCTCTCTTCCTGATATCATGTACTGAATATCTATATATTTTTCATGGGATTCAAATTTTCTCTCCTCCCGCGGATATGTAACGTATGTTTCTATGTTTACATAAACTCCGTCACAGATTTCATGACGACCGTCTTCGTATTCACACGGGTCAAATCCGTCAAGAAAGTTATATGCCGCCGCTGATAACTTTTTTACTTTTTCCAGATCCAAGTCCATCATGTTACGATACCCGCCTTTACAATTTGCTGCCATGTAATTGTCCCGATCAGCACATTATTGACATCTGTCACAGGCAAATTATTGATACTGTGCTGTTTGATGAAACGAAGCGCATCTACGGCAAGCCTTTCTCTGTTTATTGTTTTCGGATTTTTTATCATAACTTCATCAACCGCAACATTGTATATATCAATATGCTTTTCAATAATTCGCCGCAAATCTCCGTCACATATGATACCTGACAAATGATCCTTTTCGTCAACAACCGATACAATACCGAGTCCTTTCTTAGACATGACCGGGATAGCATCCATAAGTAAAGTTCCCATAGTAACCTTAGGTACCTCATCATCACGAGCCATAAGATCGTCAACTTTAAGTATAAGCTTCTTGCCAAGACTTCCTGCGGGATGAAATTTACCAAAATCAGAATCTTTGAAACCGTATATGCCGCTTGCAACCACTGCCAATGAATCGCCGTAACAAAGCGCTGCCGTTGTGCTTGATGTAGGCGCAAGGCCCAAATAGCAAGCCTCTTCAAATTTAGGCAAATACTGAACAACATCAGATGCCTGAGCAAGTGTAGAATTCGGATTGCCCGTAATTCCTACGAGAGCAGCGCCTATCATTTTGATGTTAGGAAGAATACGTACTATCTCATCACTCTCACCGCTGAAGCTTATAGCAATTACGACATCATTCGGAGAAACCATTCCCAAATCACCGTGCATTGCTTCTGCCGGATGCAGACGAAATGCCGGAGTACCCAAACTGGCAAACGTAGCAGCAAGCTTGGCGGCTATATGCCCCGGCTTACCAATACCCATAACAATGACCTTTCCGGAACAATTCGTGATCAGATCCAATATCTTCAAATATGTCTCATCAAGGCAGTCTCTTGTCCTGCGGAGTGCCTCGATCTCAACATCAAAGACTCTCTTCCCCTCAGCAAGTTTATCCATAGCAAAATTCTCTCCTTCAGTTAATGAACCGCATCGTATACCTTTATTATTCTGCCGAGAATACCCTCAAACTCGTCCAATTTTACCATGTTAGCCCCATCGGAAAGAGCATTATCCGGATCAGGGTGTTCTTCAAAAAACAATGCGTCGGCCCCAACGGGAACAGAGGGTATGGAGGACCGCTTGCTACAGCTGCTGGTGCGGTGGGGTCGGCGGCATTTGTTTTTGAAGTGGACGCG
>CAMWVO010000150.1 GCA_947177695.1 uncultured Clostridia bacterium | reverse complement strand
GGGAATTTCGCGCTCTGCGGAGCGCGACCAAAGGGCTCTGCCCTTTGGAAACTCGCAGCCTTGAAAGGCTGGCGAACTTTTTTGAGTCGGCGGCTTCGCCGCCTGAGCGTTCCGACCGTTAGCCGCGTAAATCAAAATTTATAGTCCGATGACTTTTTAGAGATAACCACTTGACTATCTTCAAAAAATTAAGTATAATTATTCAAAAAACATTAAGGAGATTTTTTATGAAAACTCAGAGACAGATATCAATAAAACAGTTCAAATCCTCTGACGGTTTTATCAGCCGTTACCAGAAGCTTATCAGGGACGTAGTTATTCCCTATCAGTACGACGTTTTGTGCGACAAAGCCAAGGGTGCAGAGAAAAGCCATGTGGTGCAGAATTTTATAAACGCTGCGGCGGCTCTCCGGGGGGAGGACGTAGGCGATGGCTTTTACGGCATGGTCTTTCAGGACAGCGACGCGGCAAAATGGCTTGAAGCGGTTGGGTACTCTCTTGCGGTATATCCCGACCCGAAGCTTGAAGAGACTGCCGACGACCTTATCGACATCATCGCCGCCGCTCAGGACGAGGACGGCTACCTGAATACATATTTTACCATAAAGGACAGAGACAAGCGGTGGAAAAATCTTTTGGAGGGACACGAGCTTTACTGCTCGGGACACTTCATGGAAGCCGCAGTCGCCTACTTTAACGGAACCGGCAAGGACAAGCTTCTTAAAATCATGCTGAAAAACGCGGAGCATATCTATAAGCATTTCATTACCGAAAAACACGAGGGCTATCCGGGACACCCCGAGGTAGAGCTTGCGCTTCTTAAGCTGTACCGCGCAACTGGCGAAAAGCACTGCCTTGAGCTTGCAGAGCATTTTATCAACGCCAGAGGCGAGAACGGCGGCGAGTTCTACAAAAAAGAAAAGGCTCTCCGCGACTGGACTGTCTGGGGCAACAATGCCGAGGACGGCGCTTATCAGCAGAGCTTTGCACCCGTCCGCGAGCAGGCAGACGCGGTGGGACACAGTGTACGCGCGGTCTATCTCTATACCGCAATGGCTGACCTTGCCTCCGAGACCGATGACAAAGAGCTTCTCGAAGCCTGCCGCCGCCTCTGGAACAGCATTGCCGACAGGCGTATGTATATCACGGGAGGAATAGGCTCAACGGGTATCGGAGAAGCTTTCACGGTGGACTACGATTTGCCAAACGACACCGCTTACGCCGAGACCTGCGCTTCCTGCGGACTGATGTTTTTTGCTTCCAGAATGCTTGAAGCCTGTCCTGACCGTCCCGACGGAAGATACGGCGATATTATGGAGCGTGCGTTCTATAACACGGTTTTGGCGGGAATGCAGCTTGACGGCAAACGCTTTTTCTATGTTAATCCTCTGGAGGTCATTCCCGGCGTTTCAGGAATTGCCGCCACCCACTGGCACGACAAGCCTCAGCGTCCCGAATGGTTTGCCTGCGCCTGCTGTCCTCCCAACGTTGCAAGGACGGTCGCCGCGTTCGGGACATATGCATACGGAGAGGGAGACAATACCGCCTACTGCCATCTTTACGCTTCGGGAGAGGTTGATTTCTCTTTCGGATTGAAGCTTCGCTGCGAAACGGAGTTCCCTTACGGATTTACGGTGAAGTACACCGCCGTTCACGGAGGCGGAACTCTTGCGGTGAGAATACCCGCATGGAGCGAAAACACCTCCGCTTCCCTTAACGGGAAAAGCATTTCCCTGCGCACGGAGCTTGGCTACGCCTATATTGACCTGAGCGAGGGAGACGTTCTTGAAATCGCTCTGGACGACAGAGCAAGGGTGGTGTACTCCTCGGCAAAGGTTGCAGAAAACACAGGCTGCGCAGCGATACAAAGGGGCGCGCTTGTGTACTGCTTCGAGGGTGTTGACAACGGCGGGGACGTGCTTTCACTTGTCCTCGACGACAGCGGAGAAATAGCCGCAGGCGAAGCAAAAGCCGAGCTTGGCGGAGCGGTGACGCTTACCGCGAAAGGATACAGAACAGCCGCCTCAGACAGTTTGTACAGCTTTGAAAAGCCGAAAAAAATTCCCGTGACCCTGACCGCCGTACCCTACTATACGTGGGGAAACCGCGGGGAAAATCAGATGCGGGTCTGGCTTCCCTGCTGATGTAAAAACATAAACAAAAACGGTATCAAATCCGCATGGATTGATACCGTTTTAGCTATTTCAGCAGCTTTATTTTTTCCATGGAAGCGAAATTTCTGTTGGTGTAGTATTCGTCCTCCGTGACCTCGCGGACTATCTCCACAAAGTCGGGAAGCTGTATCGCCGCGCTTTCTTCGGGAAGCTCCGCTTCCATAATGGCGTAACCCGTCTCCACGGTGTTCTCAAAAATGTCCAGCTCAAATTTCAAGCCGCCGTAGGGTATCATATACCGTCTTTTTTTCACCGTGTTAAGGATAGTGCGCTCTTTCAGACGCTCGTACTCCTCGGCAGTAATGTCACGCTCGTTTTCTATCCGTGACGCCGCGCTGCCCGTCCTTGCCTTTTCGGTGTAGATGAACCTGTTGTTAAGGCGGCGTATCCTGCCCTGAAATCCGTTTTCGGGAGCAAGATAAGCCTGCTCTATCAGATTGTACGGGTACTCTTTGATACAGTCGGGAATTTTAACAAGCCACCGCCGCTCTATCTCCAGAATAAGAAGAGTTCCGTCTCTTGCGGCTATCGCTTCATCGCTGTAGAAATCGTTGCCCGTTATTTCTGCAATTACCTCAAAACCGTATGTTTCCCCGCCGCTTTCAAGTATCGCCGCTTCTTTTTCGTTTTTGTACAGTTTTACTCTATAGCCATTGCCGCTGCCGAGATCAGCGGGCATTTTTATCAGAAACTTTCTTGTGTAGTTTTCCATGCTCCACCGCCTTAAACGGCCAGCTCCGCGGTCTCGCCAAGCATATCCTTGTTTGCGTCGAGAATGGGCTTTACGCAGTCGCGGACAAATTCCTCGACCTGCTGTGCGCTTCTTCCCGTAAAGCTTTCGGGTTTGAGGATAGCAGCCATTTCGTCAGCGTTTATCATGAAGTCGGGGTCGTTCAGAACACGCTCTATCAGGTCGTTTTCCAGACCCTCTTCCTTGACTTTCTTGCCTGCCTCCATAGCGTACTGTCTCAGCTTTTCGTGGAGAGCCTGACGGTCTCCGCCCTTTTTAACAGCGTCCATCATGATGTTTTCGGAAGCCATAAAGGGCAGTTCACGCATAACCCGCTGACGGACAACGTTGGGGTACACAACAAGGTCAGCGGTAACATTCAGCATGATGTTGAGTATAGCGTCCACAGCAAGGAATCCCTCCGCAACGGAAATGCGCTTGTTTGCGGAGTCGTCAAGGGTTCTTTCGAACCACTGAGTACCCGCTGTAAATGCGGGGTTAAGAGTGTCTATCATAACGTATCTTGCCAGAGCGGTAATTCTTTCACACCGCATGGGATTTCTCTTGTAGGGCATTGCGGAGGAGCCTATCTGGTTTTTCTCGAAGGGTTCTTCCATTTCCTTGAAGTTCTGGAGGATACGCATATCATTTGCAAATTTCATTGCAGACTGAGCAAGTCCTCCCAGCGTGGAAAGTATCTGCGAGTCTGCCTTTCTTGAATAGGTCTGACCCGAAACGGGGACTACCGCGTCGAAGCCCATTTCCTCGGCGATCATTTTTTCAAGTTCTTTTACCTTGTCGGTGTCGCCGTCGAAAAGCTCCATAAAGGAAGCCTGCGTACCGGTCGTACCCTTTGAGCCAAGCAGCTTTAAGGATGAAATTCTGTACTCCAGCTCGTCCAGATCCATCAGCAGCTCGTTCGCCCAGAGAGTAGCGCGCTTGCCTACTGTGGTAAGCTGTGCGGGCTGCAAGTGCGTGTAGGCAAGACAGGGCATATCCTTATATTTCATTGCAAAATCGGAAAGCTGCGCAATAACGTTTATAAGCTTTCTCTTGACGATCTGCAAAGCGTCACGCATGATAATAACGTCGGTATTGTCGCCCACGTAGCAGGAGGTTGCGCCAAGGTGGATTATTCCCTTTGCGTTCGGACAGGCAAGTCCGTAGGCGTAAACGTGGGACATAACATCGTGGCGGACAAGCTTTTCCCGCTCCTCGGCGGCTTTATAGTCGATGTCCTCGATGTGGGTTTCAAGCTCGTCCACCTGAGCCTGTGTAACGGGCAGACCCAGCTTCATTTCCGCGCGGGCAAGAGCCACCCAGAGCTTTCTCCATGTGGTGAATTTTTTATCCGCGGAAAAAACGTACTGCATTTCCTTGCTTGCGTAGCGGGTGCAAAACGGCGATTCGTAGCTGCTGTAATCGGGCATAGTATTAACTCCTTAAATGTTTTTTATTAGTATAGCATATTTTTCCGCGGATTGCAACAGGCTGTCCGGGAGGACACCGGTTATATTTTATCAAACGCCTGCTTTAAGTCTCACGGAAAAACTTATCAGACCGCCGTCTATTCCCGCGGCGGCAAGCTGGCATAGGGTCACGAAACATTATTAAAATATTTCATATTACAATTGCTTTTGATAAATATTTTGACCATGAACCTGAAAAATAATTTTATAACCGCAATGTTCATAAAAAGCGTCTTCTTCTGAACCTAAAGTTATGTATTTGAATTTAAGCTTTCTTGCCAAATCTTCAAAATAAAACATCAGCTTTTTGGTAATACCGCGTCTGCGGTAATTTTCATCGCAGGCAACAAATCCGATTATCAGACTGTCGCTGTTTTCTGCACGTCCCAAAACGGCGGAAACGATTTTGCCGTCTTCGACAGCATATACCAACGGCTGCAAACCGTTCAGCAGTCTTTCTTTCCAAGCCGAATAGCCGTACAATTCAGGGCTGTTTTCGCCCAGTATGCCGTAACAAAGATCAAGAACCTGCTTTAGCTCCTGCTCTGTTTGGATTTCTTTCATTGTCATAAATTTTTCTCCTGAAAACCGCAAGCAAAGCAACAGTCGAAGCCGACTGTTGCTTTGTATAAGTTATATTTTATCAAACGCCTGCTTCAGGTCTGCGAGAATGTCGTCAATATTTTCAAGACCAACGGAAAATCTTATCAGACCTCCGTCAATGCCCGCGGCGGCAAGCTGCTCGTCGGAAAGCTGACGGTGTGTGGCGGAAGCGGGGTGCAGAACGCAGGTGCGTATATCCGCAACGTGTACCTCGTTTGAAGCAAGGTTAAGGCTGTCCATAAACTTAACGGCTGTATCCCTGCCGCCCTTTATGGAGAAGGATATTACTCCGCAGGTGCCCAGCGGAAGATATTTTTTTGCAAGCTCATGGTACTTGTCCCCCTCAAGTCCCGCGTAGGAAACAAAATTCACCTTGCCCGTACCCTTGATAAATTCCGCCGCTTTAAGGGCGTTTTCGCAGTACTGCTTCATTCTCACCGCAAGGGTCTCCAGACCCAGATTGAGCAGGAAAGAGCTGTTTGCGGCGGGGTAGCAGCCGAAGTCCCTCATAAGCTGCATTCTCGCCTTGACGATGTAAGGCGCAAAGGAATATTTCTCGGTGTAGACGATGCCGTGATAGCTTTCGTCGGGTTCGGTCATGCAGGGGAATTTTCCGCTTGTCCAATCAAATTTGCCCGAATCAACAATAACGCCGCCAACCTGTACAGCGTGACCGTCCATGTACTTGGAGGTGGAGTGAACAACAATGT
>CAMWVO010000149.1 GCA_947177695.1 uncultured Clostridia bacterium | reverse complement strand
GTATTATATAACATCTGTAATTAAGGCGTTTAAGATTAATTACAGGTGTTATAATTGGGATAATAAAATTGCTTGACGAATAATACGTAATTTCTATAAAATGGAGGCTATGCAATGATAAGAATAGGTCACGGCTATGATGTCCATAGGCTTGCGGAGGGACGCAAACTTATTCTGGGCGGGGTGGAAATTCCATACGAAAAGGGTCTGCTGGGACATTCCGACGCGGACGTGCTTGTCCATGCGGTCATGGACTCAATGCTTGGCGCGCTTGCTCTTGGGGACATCGGCAAGCTTTTTCCCGATACAGACAGCCGCTACGAGGGCGCGGACAGCATTGTCCTGCTGGAAAGGGTAACGGAAATTATTGCGGAAAAAGGCTTTCGTGTTGGAAACATCGACTGCACGGTCATATGCCAGTCCCCGAAGCTTGCGCCTCACATTGGCAAAATGCGGGAAAACATCGCTGCCGCCGCAGACTGCGATATATCCCAAATAAGCGTCAAAGCCACCACCGAGGAGGGGCTTGGCTTTACTGGTACGGGCGAGGGTATCGCTGCCCACTCGGTATGCGTGCTGGAAAAATAATGAAATATGAAATATTTTCTTGGTAAATACCATAAAATGTAAAATTTAGCAACAATGATTTGGCTATTTTGCATAAAAATATACAAGAGAGTTTAAGTAATTTATAGAAAATTGCATATAAATATTGAAAAACTAATACATTTAATGTATAATATACCTAAGTGTATTGGTTTTTTTATTTATAAATCGCTTTGAGGCTGACGCCGCGGCGAATTCTATATATTGATTTATCTGCTGTGTTTTTGAAAGGAGCAGTTTATATGGCAAAAAGAAGAACGAGTTTATTTTCAAGGGTGGTTTCATTTATTACGGCTATGTCTATGGCTATGCTTGTTGTCACCGTTGCGCACAGAGAGGTGATATCGGCTGAAACGGGTGAAGACCTGGTGCAGACTGTCTCCGCAGATGAGATGGTGCAGATGTATTCGGATATTCAGACGTTTGCCGGTGAAGGCTCTGATACATATGTAAATGCCGAAGAACATATCAAGGTTTCAAATGCTGAGATATACTTAAACGGCGCGCCTTTGCAGCCAAATACAAATATCGGCGACGGTCAGAAGCTTGCGCTTGAACTGGAATGGTATATCCCTGCCGAACTGGACGGCGATTTCAGCGGACAGACCTTTGCATGGGACATTACTGACCAAATTCACGGAATAGATCTTGAAACAAAGGAATACAGCGTAAAGGAAAACGGCAAGGTCATTGCTACATACAAAATCGAAAGTAAAGACGGAAAAATAATGATGTACATTACGCCTAAAAAAGGCTTTGACGAAAAGCACTTCAACAAGCGCGGCTCGATCATGCTCAACGGCACTACATCTCTTGATAAGATCACAGATAATGGTCAAGGAGGAGATCCGTACATCAAGTTTTTTGAAGATCCTATCAAGGTAAAAGTACCAAAGGCTGATGTGTATGTGCAGAAAGCGGCAGGCGATATAAGAAAAGACGGCGACGATTATTACCAGAAATTTACTGTCTATATCTACAATAACAGTTCAGCACCCGCCGATGCGAATAAAACTTTGCTTGTAGACAAACCCGGCTCTGTTTTTGAGGGCAATCCTATAAATGCTACGTTTACTTACAGCAGTACCGGCGACAGCCAGGATAATGAGGGTGTAAAGAATGTCGGCACAGTTACAACCACTGGTGACGACAGACAGTTTGAAATTTCTGTAGGCTCGCTTTCGGGTTACAACAACGTACTTGTGGAATACGAGCTTAAGCTGGACACCTCTAAGCTTTTCACCTCTGACGGTGAATTGGCGGTTGACAGCAACAACACAGTTTACATCAAGGAAGTTAAGGAGGAGGAAAAGGATCCTCAGACTGTCGGTGTCAATATTAAAAAGCTTGAACCAAGCATAAACAAGAGCGGTACATATGATTCGGACAACGACATGATAACATGGAAGATCACTGTTTCTCCGAATTATTTTAAGACTAATGATTTTGTTGTTACGGATATCATTGACGACACAAACAGCAAGCATAATTTTGTTGCAGGTACGCTTAACGGCGCGGCTGTCAGCGCTGACGGAAAGACTATCACGATCAACAAGGATCAGTTTACGCCGCCTAAAAATGAAAACGAACCGTATACCTTTGAGTATAAGACCTCCGTTCCCAGTGATGTTGCCGAAGCTGTCGGAGCGAAAAGGTTTGTGAACAAGGCAGAGGTTAAATTTGACGGCAATACAAAGACTTACGAAAAAACTGCGTCTGTGGAAGTAAGAAGCAATCTCATGACCAAAAACTTCAAGGGGCTGAACGGCAATACCCTTATGTGGGAGATATCTGTAGTTCTTCCTGAAGATACGACGAAAATAAGAATTGAGGACTATATTGGTGAAACCGTGTATGAAAGTTCACGCGGCACCAATGATATGTTCCGATACAGTTCTGTCAAGGTCTTAAATGCGGACGGCACTGAGTATAAAAATAATACGATCAATGGAACCGATTCTATTGTGGAAACAAAGGACTATAAGTGGATTTATGGGGTATGGCCCAATGCTAACGGCGGGTCAATGGATTTGGAAATTTCTGATACAGATTTTCTGACTAAAAATTCCGGAAAGAAAATTAAATTTGTATACGGAATTGAGCTTCTTGGAAATTATGATATCGACCTTCTTTCAAAGTTTGTAAACACTGCGAATTTTAGAATTGAAGGCAGTCACCCGGATTCCGGCAGAGACGATGCCGAATACACTGCCGATGTTTCCGTAACAAAGAACTTGAACGATTGGTATCCAAGTCCTATATTTGACATTGGAAACGGCTTATATGATAATGACCTGATCTCCAAGGTTGAAAATCCGAACAGAAACAATAGGGTGTGGATGGTTACAGTTTCTTTTCCGAATGGTCTTGAACTGGATCAGCCTATCAAAATCGAGGATAAACTTACCGGTGAAAATGCGGATGGCTATAGGTATACAGGCGATCTGCTCGATGGCAACCCAAAGCTATGGACAGTAGGATTGGCAAATGACGCATGGGGCGTTGGTTTTAAAAAGCTCAGCGAGGGAAATGGCAATAGTTTCAATTTTTATACCAGGAGTGACAACACGCTGATTTTTGATGCGACTATCAATAATGAAGCCGATCTTGACGCCATAAACAATGGTAAGTACCTTACATTAATGTATCATACGTCTATGACCGAAGATTACTATACAGCTTTCAATACCGGTAACGACGAGGATAGCAAGCCTGATCATTTCACCAATACAGCCACGGTAAGCGTTAACGGAGGAAAAGAATATATAGGCAAAAAGGACTTCTCTGTCGCTCCGGACAGCAGAGTATTTGATAAGGAAGGTCAAAAAATCGAGGGTACTGATGACGTAGAGTATACGCTGCATATCAATGAGGACTCACTTATGCTCGGCGCCCGCGACACCGATCCTATTGTTACAGACCGTATCGGCGCGAGACTTAAGCTTGACGAGAGCTCCATTACTATAAACGGTCGAAAGGCTGTAAAGGGTACTGATTACACTTTTGACAGTGATAATAATGTGCTTAAATTTATTAAGCTTAAAGACAGAACATCTTATGAGATCAAGTACAAAGTGCGTATTAATAAGCTTCTGCCTCCGACTGCGACGAGTGATGATATCTCTGACGAAACTCGAGAGCAGTATTACGGAAACGACGCAACGATATCGTTCGGTAATTCAGACGGAACAACCACCAAAAAATTTGATTCTTTTGTTTTGGGATTGAATGACGTCAAGGGCGATGGAAGCATTTCGTCGGAAATGAATGGTCTGAAAATCAACTTTACAAAGAATTGGGAAAACTGGAATGCAAAAAATCCGATACCCAGCAGCAGCGTTGTTATTAAGATTACCGGAACGGTTCCGGATGCAACTGATGAGGAACGCGCTAAATACCCGAATCAAGTCGGAGATATTGAAGAAACAATCTCCATTGAAGGTGATAAGGACACTTCTACATGGTCTACAAATACGACATTGAGGAGCAAGGGTGAAATTCCTTCCGATGTCGAGGGCGAACCTTCTGTAATAAAGTACTATAAGTACACGATCAAGGAAGTAAAGCTGGGCGAAGCGGTACTTAACGGATTGGACTATAAGATAACTTTCAGTGACAGTAATAACAACAGTTATAACGACAGTTATACTATTGATGTTAACGACCTGGAGCCAAACGCGAGCGGCAACTATGAGGAAGATTTAACTATTACGAATAAACGCACTGAACCTAAAATCAGCATTACAGTGTCTAAAACATGGATTGGTGACAATCTTCCCGACCATGAGGGCGGAAATCCTATGGACAGCAGAGGAACAGTCACAGTCAATGTTAACGGAAGCGACGGCAGCGTACATTCCGTAACTCTTGGTGATAAGGGCGCAGACGGCAAAGCAATATGGACGAAGACAATAGATGATTTACCCAAAATTGACGCGGACGGAAAAACGATAACTTACACCGCTGATGAAGTTATCGTGCCGAATTATACTTCATCTATATCGCCTAACAGTATTTCGGGAGACGATGGAAGATTCACTGTAATAAATACTTATAACGACCCGAATAAGACGAAAGTAGACATCACGGTTGTAAAGAAATGGGAGGGAGATAATCTTCCTAATCTTAAAGGAGGTAACCCAAAGAATAAAAGAACGCCTGTTACGATTAATATTTATCAGTATGACGGTGACGATAATAAAGTAGAAACAATCCCGGTTCAGCTTACCCAAAAGGCTAACGCAACAGCTGATAATGATGATGTATGGTCTGCAACAATAACCGGACTTCCGGGAGAGCCATATACCTACGATGTGGAGGAAGTTAGTGTTACAGGTAATTATACTGTAGGTCCGAAAACCGAAAGCACTACGGCTACCGGCCAAACGTTTACCGTGACAAACAAATATAAGCCAGAAAAAATCAACATCAGCGTAACAAAGAAATGGGTTGATGATGGCAATCAGAATGTTGAGGAAAACAGGTCGGTTGAGCTTGAAGTTTACCGCGGTTATGACGTGAACAGCTGCAATAAATTTGTCGGCAGGCTTGAACTGAGTGAAAATGGCAATTTGACCGGCTCACTGGAAAATCTTGATAAGTATGACAGCACAGGAAGGCTTTACTACTATATAGTTAAAGAGCCTCAATTACCTGAGAATTATAAATTTTCAGTAGATCCCCCATTTATTTCAGGAGAAGACGGAGATTTTACTGTAACGAATACTTATGATGATAATCCTACCCCCGAGCCCGAAAAAATTAAAATAACGGTGAATAAGGAATGGTTAAAAGACACCGGTCATGAAGGTGAAAGAAGTGAAGTTACAGTCAATGTTAAGGGAAGCGACGGCAGTGTATATCCCGTAACTCTTCCTGTCAAAGTAGACGGAAAAGATGTATGGTCTGATACAATAGAAGTGCCCAAGACTTCCGAGGACGGAGAGATCACTTATACCGCAGAAGAAATTTCCGTGGAGAACTACACTACAAAAAATCCGTCTAACAGCATTAAGGGAGCTGACGGAACGTTTACTGTAACGAATACTTATGATAATCCTACCCCCGAGCCCGAAAAAATTAAAATAACGGTGAATAAGGAATG
>CAMWVO010000148.1 GCA_947177695.1 uncultured Clostridia bacterium | reverse complement strand
CTTTTTTCTCCTCGCGGATATTGGGTACATTGTTTACCGCCACACGCTGCGCGAGAGCTGTTCCTGTAAGCGTTGCAAGCATTTCGCACACTCTCACGGGATATCCCATAAGCTTGGGGTCTCTGCCGTAAGGGGTGGTCTGTGTTACCTGTCCCGGCAGAGTGGTGGGAGCCATCTGTCCGCCCGTCATGCCGTAAGTTGTGTTGTTAACAAAAATTACCACGATGTTTTCACCGCGTGTCGCAGCGTGAACCGTTTCGGCAGTACCGATAGCGGCAAGGTCGCCGTCGCCCTGATAGGTGAAAACGAATTTATCGGGATTGGTGCGCTTAACGCCTGTGGCAACGGCGGGAGCGCGTCCGTGAGCGGCTTCGATCATATCGCAGTTGAAGTAATCGTAAGCCATAACCGAGCAGCCTACGGGGCATACGCCGATAGTGTCGCCCTCGATGCCCATTTCGTCAATGACCTCGCACACCAGACGGTGGATTATTCCGTGGGTGCAGCCGGGGCAGTAATGCAGTGTAACGTCCGCCATGGACTTGGGTTTTTCAAATACGACCGCCATTATTTTGCACCTCCAACGTATTTTTTGATCTCATCGAGAATTTCCGACGGCTTGGGGATAACGCCGCCTGTTCTGCCGAAAAATTCAACAGGCTTCGAGCAGTTGATCGCAAGCTTAACGTCGTCTATCATCTGACCCATGGACATTTCCACGCAGAGGAATTTATCTGCGGTCTCGGCAGCCTTTTGGAACTGCTTTACGGGGAACGGCCACAGTGTTACGGGACGGATAAGTCCCGCTTTGATGCCCTGTTCACGAGCCATATTTACCGCGGACTTTGCAACTCTGGAAGTCGCTCCGTAAGCTGTAACCACGATCTCCGCGTCCTCGGTCTTGTAAAGCTCCGCCTCCGCGTGCTTTTCCTTGATCTCGTCATAGCGCTTGAACCTGTCTATTACAGACTTTTCCAGAACGTCGGGCTGGAGATACAGCGAGTTGATGATGTTGTGATCACGCTTGTTTCCGTGACCGTTTGTCGCCCAAGGCTTTTCAACAGGCTTGGAGGTCACTTCGGGGAATGTTACAGGCTCCATCATCTGACCGAGAAGTCCGTCGGCTAAGATCATAGCGGGCATACGGTACTGATCGGCAAGGTCGAACGCCTTGATAACGGTATCAACCATTTCCTGAACGGAGTTGGGGGCAAACACCAGAAGCTGGAAATCGCCGTGTCCCAAAGCCTTTGTAGCCTGCCAGTAGTCCGCCTGAGAGGGCTGGATACCGCCAAGTCCCGGACCTCCGCGCTGAACGTTGATGATAACGCAGGGCAGGTCGGAACCCGCTATGTAGGAAATTCCCTCGGATTTAAGGGAAATTCCCGGAGAGGAAGACGAAGTCATAGCGCGTACGCCTGTGGAAGCCGCTCCCAAAACCATGTTTATGGCAGCGATCTCCGATTCCGCCTGGAGGAAAACCCCTCCCGCGGCTTTGAAGCGTTTAGCCAGATATGCGGAAATTTCCGTCTGCGGCGTTATGGGATAGCCGAAGAAGCACTTGCAGCCCGCTCTGATAGCAGCCTCGGCAAGAGCCTCGTTGCCTTTCATAAGATTACGTTCCAAAATTATTCACTCCTTAAAAACTACTTTATTTCTCTACGATAATTGCACAGTCGGGACACATAGTCGCGCACATGGCGCAGCCTATGCACTTTGAATCGTCGATACAGACCGAGGTGAAGTAACCCTTGCGGTTGCGCTTCTCCTTCTGGATCTCGACGATCTTTTTGGGACAGGCGGTGGTGCAAAGTCCGCAGCCCTTGCATTTTTCAAAATCAACTGTAATCTTAGCCATTTTTAAGCTCCTTTCGGTTTGGTTTTATATCAAGAAAACTGAGTTTCTTTTAAGCGTTTGTTAATTTTTGTAAGACATTTTATCCCGTACACAAAGTTAAACGCGGGAATAAGCGACAGGAAAATCCATAAAGCTTTTTTGCCCTTTGTCATGTCGGTCGTAAGTATGTATCTGATACAGCCGTTTGCGATAAGCAGGACAGGGATAAGCGTCATCATAGCGGTTGCGCCCAGCCAGACAAATTCCGCGCCGATAATAATAAGTATGAAAATAAAGATAACATTGAAAATCGGCGTGATCAGCAGCGCAATAAGTATGACAGGCAGAAACGGCAGGTCGTATATTGGTATTTGCGAAATTGAAAGTCCTCCCAGTACAGCTAAATAGGTAACCTCTGCAATGCTTTCAATAAGCAGCACGCCGTACAGGCAGTTTCCTGCAATGCCCACGGATATAAGTCTTTTTGCGGCGTAAAATTTTATGCCGCCCGAATATTTTTCCAATGTCTTGTCGATGGGGGAAACGTGTCCTCTGATATAGAGAGTCATGCATACCGCAAGCAGCGCAAAGCTTTCAGCAATAAGAAGTATCTCCCTGCCGATGGTAACATTTTCTAAAATAGCATAAATCGGCGCGCCGACCGCGCTCAGAGCTGCCGCGGGAATAATCAGCATAGAAGCCGTATAGACGACCGCGTTTGACAGCAAATGCCGCTTGAACAGATCGGCAATTGCGGCAGCGAGAAAAATCACAAGAAATAACGTCATAGCGGCGGGCTTAAAAAGCACGGCTCCTATCATCAGCATAAATGTCACAGAAGTTCCCCCTTTTCTGTTTTATGTTTCCCAAATCTTTTTGACATATATCTCCACCGGAAAAGGATTTGTGACCTCTGCCGAAATTCCGAGAGGCACACAGCTGTAGGCTATTGGCAGACCCGCTTTTTCGGCAATTTCCTCCGCAAATTTCTGAGAAGCCTCCAGTACCTCCGCCGTTGTCTCATACAGCAGATTGGTGTTGTTCACAATGGCGGTGTGCTTCATTTGGGCAGCCGCCTCGATCTCGTACATAAGCTCCAGCGCTTCCGCGGCGGTGCGGGTGAGAAACCGACGGCAGTTCACAACATAGAACATATCAATGTCGCCTGCAAATGCTTCAAAGGCTTTGGAGTAGCGTCCCAGAGCGATAGCCCCAGCGTCGTCCCCGCCTACGTCGATAACAAGACTTCCGTCCTCCGCCGCGATACGCTCCAAGTCAAAGGAAATAGCGGGAATGTCCAGATTTGAGTTTGCATACATGGGAGCGACAAGCTCAATATTTTTGCCGGAAAACAGTTCCCCGAAGTCCGCCGAACGGAAATAGGGGTTCACGATGTCCAGATCGACGACCGTGACCTTTCCGCTGCTTTCCGCGGTCTTAACGGCAAGATTTGCAGAAAAGTTGGTCTTTCCGCTGCCGTAGTGTCCCGTAACAATGTTTATTTTTTTCATAGATCAGGTTCTTTCTGTATGGCAGGAGACGAGTTTTCCGTCCCCGCGTTATTCAACGGAAATTATATAATAGTACACAGGCTGACCGCCGTTAATGAGCATTACCTCGGCATTTCCGAACTTGGACTTGACGTGCTCGTAAAGCTCCTGAGCCTTTTCCTCGGAAACGTCCGTGCCGTGGATAAGGGTGATAAAGGTCGTTCCGCCGTCGGCAAGACGCTTCACAAGCTTGTAGGCAGCCTTGGATACGTCCTTTTCGGCAAACGCAAGCTTGCCGTTATCCATAGCAAGTATCTCGCCGCGCTTGATGTTGTGTCCCTCAAAGTCGCTGTCGCGGGCGGCAAAGGTAATAAGTCCCGTGGAAACGTTGTCAAGACTTTTTGTCATGTTAAGACGGTTTGTGTCGAAATCCGCGTCGGGGTCAAAGTTCATCATTGCCGTGATACCTTGCGGGATAGTCTTGGACTGAAGCACGCAGACCTTTCTGTCCGCAAGCTTCACCGCCTGCTCGGCAGCCATGATGATGTTCTTGTTGTTGGGAAGTACGAAAACTGTTTCCGCAGGAGTACCCATTATAGCCGACAGAATGTCGTCCGTGGAGGGGTTCATGGTCTGACCGCCCCTTACGATGCAGTCCGCGCCCAGATTGCGGAAAAGCTCCTCGATACCCGCGCCGCTTGCAACCGCAACAAATCCGAAAGGCTTTTCGGGGTCTGCGGGAGTAAAGCTCTGCTTACGCGCGGCAGCGGCTTCCTTGGCTTTGTTTTCGTGCTGATAGCGCATATTGTCTATTTTAAGGTTAATGAGCGAGCCGAACAGAAGTCCCTCTTCAATAGCCTGACCGGGGTGCTCGGTGTGGACGTGTACCTTGATGATATCGTCGTCGTCAACCGCCACAACGCAGTCTCCGATGGTTTCCAGAAATGCCCTTAACCGCGCCACGTCGGGACATTCGGGGGACTTTCTTACAATAAATTCCGTGCAGTAGGTGTGGGTTATTTCCTCGTCGAAGTCGCCCACCGTTGTGTTAAGGTCTACCGCAGCTTCGGGCTTCTGAACCTCGTTGGGAACAGCGGGTGCGCCGCCCTTGAAAACCTCCAGCATAGCAGTCCATATGATATAGAGACCCATTCCGCCTGCGTCAACAACGCCCGCCTTTTTCAGTACTGGAAGCAGGTTGGGAGTGTTGTCCAGAGCCTTTTTCGCTTCAATGCAGGCGTCGCTCCAAAGAGCGCAGGGGTCGTTTGTGGACTTTGCCGCCGTCTTTGCTTTTTCCGCGGCAAGCCTTGCCACTGTGAGGATAGTACCCTCGGTGGGAGCCATTACCGCCTTGTAGGCTCCCTCCACGCCCAGATCGAGAGCGCGGCAGAAGTCCTCGCAGTCGGCGGTAATTTTGCCCTGAAAGCCTTTTGCAAAGCCCCTGAAAAGCAGGGAAAGAATTACGCCCGAATTGCCCCTCGCGCCCCTGAGGAGAGCGGAAGCAGCGGTTTCCGCAACCTGAGCAACGGTAGCGTTGTCGTCCATAAATTGAATTTCCCGCAAAGCGTTGCCCATGGTCATGGACATATTTGTACCCGTGTCTCCGTCGGGAACGGGATAGACGTTGAGCCTGTCAACTTCTTTTTTTCTGTTTGCAATGGTGACTGCGCCCGAAATATAGGCGTCCCTGAGAATTTTACCTGTTATCACTGTATCAACCTTTCCGCCTTACGCTTTCATTCCGTCAACATATATTGTTATCCTGCTGACTTCGAGACCTGTTTTATCTTCCACCGTATAACGAATTTTATGGGCAAGGCTGTCCGCCACCGTAGGGATATTCGTACCGAAAACCACGGTGATATGCAGTCCTATAACGAGTTTTCCGTCTCTTATGCCCAGAGATACGCATTCTTTTCCGCCGATGTCCGCCTTTTTGAACACGGAGAGAAGCCCGCGGGTGCGTTCTGCGTCGTTAAGTCCCGCAACGCCGAAGCATTTTGAAGCGGTATAGCCGATCAGCGAGGACAGACATTCCTTTGAAATACCGATCTCGCCGAGATGATTTTCAACAGTCAGCATTATAGTTTCAGCTCCTTAGTTGTTTTGGAAAAATTTGAAAAAAGCAAATTGCCTCTATAGTACACATATAATGATAGTATACCATATTTCTTTGCTTATTTCAATACAAATCGTTAAATTTCTGCAAAAAAGGTTAAACCTTTACCTCTGCCGCCGTCTATAGCGGTGACGGCAAATTTTGTCTCCGAGACGGAAGTATGTTTTCTGTACCGACATTGCACAAAAGTCCGATACCGCTCATAAAACGGTATCGGACCGATATTTTTGGAAATATTTTCTTAAACAAAAATTTCTCCTTTGAGGTACAA
>CAMWVO010000147.1 GCA_947177695.1 uncultured Clostridia bacterium | reverse complement strand
CCTCAAACGTAATACCCGGAGTTGCCATAGCTACCGCGCTTATGCCGCCGCTCTGCACCGCGGGCTACGGAATTGCCACGGGACAGTTCCGCTTCTTTATCGGAGCGTTTTATCTTTTCATCATCAACACGCTGTTTATAGCAATTTCCACCGCGCTTATCGCTCTTGTGCTGAAAATTCCCTACCACAAAAGCGTAAGCAAAAAATCCCAGAAAAAGGTCAACCTTGCCATTGTGCTGATAGCTGTCTTTACGGTTATCCCAAGCGTTTTTGTGGGAGCCTACACGGTCTACGACTCGGTGGTGGACACAAGTATCGCAAGCTATCTCAACGACAGCTTTAGATTTGAAAATACCCAGATAGTCAAGTCCGAGACCAACAAGCAGAAAAAAGTCATATCCGTTTCTCTTGTGGGAGAGACCCTTTCCGCGGACGTTATAAAGCTTCTGCGAAGTCAGCTTGCGGACTACGGTCTGGAGGAGTACAACCTGCACGTTACCCAGAACGTGGTCACGGAAATCGACAACAGCGACAAGGTAACGATAATTTTGCAGGAAAACGCAATCTCCGACCTGAGAAAGCAGCTTGACGCGCAGACGGAGGAGATGTCCCAAATGCGGCGCAGTCTTGACGGATACGAAGCGGAGAACTCCCTTGATGCTGTTCTGAAAACGCTGCCGCAAAAAGCCGAAAGCACTTTCTTATATCTGAGGAATTGCCGCATAGGCATTATGTCGGACGGACATGGGGACGTTATCACCATGATCGCCGAGACGGAAAAAAGTCTTACCAATTATGAGATCGGAACAATACAAAACTGGCTCATCAGCGAAAGCGGTATTATCTCGGCGGAAACTGATATTACCTATATCGGTTCTAACGAAATATTAGATGAAATAATGGACGCTCTTTACACCGTAATGGGTGAATACCGTATTACGGAATGTTATAAAAGCGAAACAGACGGCATAGTTTCCATAGGACTTGACGATGACGACTTGAAAAATGAGGTGCTTTCTTATCTGTATCTTACGGTAGATGATTTCGACTCGGATAAGATAAAATTTTTCCACTCCGAGGGACTTATGAATACCTCGAACTGAAAACAAACGGACGGCTTACAATTGCAAGCCGTCCGTTTTTCTTGTAAAATAACCGCATTAAAAATATGAAACATTGATATTCTTGCCCATTGCTTTCAGCTTTTTGCTCACTTCGTCGATAAGCTGCATTTTTACGTTGAAGTTAATAGGCAGCGCGGGATTCTGGTGAGCGGGGTTAACGGCGCGTCCAACATAGAAGCTTATGTCTGTGGCTTCCTCGAAAAGCATTTGGGCAATGCGTGAAGCTCCGTCCTTTTTCATGCTCAGATCGCTTATGCTTATGCTGCCGTTAAGGTAGCTGTCCGCGTACTCCAGAACCTTTGTCATAGTCACAACGCCCTCGGTAACAAGGTCTATGCCCTCGATCTTCGCTATGGGCGGGATATCGGGGTCAAAGTAGTCAAGACAGGGAATAACGGGCTTGCCCAGATATTCGGAAGCAAGCTTTGAGGTCGTACCGCCGCAGACGATGTGCTTTCCCTCCTTGGCAAAGAACAGGGTCTGCATTTTTTTCAGGTCCTGCGGATTGGAGGGAGGTCCTATCATAAGGCTGACGGGTATCCTCTGGCGTATCTTTACCGCAGCTACTGTGGTGTCGTCCCCCGGTTCGCCGCCGTAGAGGTCGTTGCACTCGTCCAGAAGAAGCTGGGAAATGCCTTTCGCGGACATCTTACTGTCATAGTTTCCCACCATGAAATCAATAATGCTGTCCCTCTGCCAACCGAAGTTGAGAGTTTTTCCCACGCCCGCGTAGATCGCTCCGTCGCTCATGGCAATAAACACGTCGTTCGTTTCAAGCTGGAGCCTGGACTTATAGATGGTCTTTCCGCCTATCTCCATGCTTGTGCGGGGGTACTCGTAGTTATCACCGCCGCGGAGCATTATAACGTGGGGGTTGTCGTACTGGATTATCTCCGCCTCGCTGTTGTTGGTAATGCGTATAATGGTAAATGTGGAGTAAGCCACGCCCCGCTTTTCGCAGACGGGCAGGGTTGCCGCAATGGTGGAAACGCACTCCTCAACGCTGAGATTGTTTGCGATCATTGTGGAAATGATCTTCGAGGTCAGGGTGGAAAGGATACACGCCTTTACTCCGCTTCCCAGACCGTCGGCAAGCACAAGAACAAAGCTGTTTTCGTTCTGCTCCACGATCTCGATGTGGTCGCCGCAGAGCTGCTCGCCTTTTTTGTTTACGCTTTTAAAGCCTATGTCCGTACACAAATTATTCATCGGCAAGAGTCTCCTTCAGCTTAGTCAGCGCGATCTTGGTCTCGGCAGTTGTCTCGCCCAGCAGGGACGCTATTTCCTGTACTACGCGCATCTGCTTGTCGATAACCTTGTCGGTGATCTCCACCGCCTGCATATTGGTGTTTTCCTTTTTGACGCGGCGGTTTTCATCTTCCGTGATATCGCGCATAATGCTCATGATTATGTGGTAGTTCCTGTCGTAGATGATGGTCTCCTCCACATAGAGCTGATATTCCGCAAGGTAGGTTTTCTTTTCGTAAACGTTGCGGTTATTGTCCAGAACGTTCATGTACTCGGTAGGATTGAGTATCCTTATAACGGGACAGCCCAGCACGTCGGACTGGTTCTTAATGTTCATCATATTGCAGGCAGCCTTGTTGATAAGCTGTACCTCGAAGTCCTCGTTGAGTACCAGTATGCCGTTGGGAGTGTTGTTGATGATGTTGTCCGAGAAGGACTCGGCTTTCTCCTTGAGGTAGGGCAGACACATGGTAAAGTCCGCCTTGCCCTGATATACGGCAACAGCTTTTTCGCGGCAGGTGTTGTAGCCGCAGCTTCCGCAGTTAAGCTCGTGTTCGGGAGTGGTCTTGCCCATTTTCATAAGGATATCCTTGATCTGAGCCTCGCTGGGGTAATCCTTGAAGCCCGCTTCAACGGCAAATTCCTTTTTGACCGCTTCTGCATCGGGAATATTTTCCACGGTATCATTCTTGCCGGCGTATCTGTCTATGGCAAGGAAATTCCTTACAGGCTCGGGCTTTTCGTTCTCCATTACGGGACCGCCTATACAGCTTCCCGTGCAGGCGGACATTTCCACAAAGCAGCCCTTGATATCGCCGTTTCTGATGTCCTCCAGAGTTTTCATGCAGTTCTCCATGCCGTCAACGGTGATAAAGCTGTAGGGCAGGTTTTCCTTATCCATTGAGCGGACGATACCTCCCGTTGTGGGGAACAGCGCGGAGCGGTTATGCTCCTTTTCGTCGGGACAGTTTTCAAGCTCAACGCCCGCGTCCTTTAACCATTTTGAAAGCTCATCATATGTAAGCACCGTGTCAACGTGCTCCCTGTATTTGTCCGCTTCTTCCTTTTTGGAAATGCAGGGACCTATAAACACCGTGTAGGCGTCGGGGTTTTCCTCCTTGATGCGCTTGCAGTGCGCCTGCATGGGGGACAAAACTCGGGCAAGGTGTACGATCTGGTCGGGGTAATACTTCTGGATAAGCGTGTTTACCGTATGGCAGCAGGAGGAAATAAGCACGTCGGAGGTTCCCTCGGCGAGGATCTTCTCATACTGCTTTTTAACGATCTCCGCGCCTATTGAAGTCTCCTCCGCGGACCAAAAGCCCAGCTTTTTAAGAGCATTGTTCATAGCGGTAATTCCCACGCCGTAGTTTGCGGCGAAAGAGGGCGCAAGGCTCGCGATGACCTTTTTGCCGTCAGCAATAGCGCTCTTGACCGTGTCAACATCGTTCTTGATCTGCTTTGCGTTCTGGGGACAGACCACATAGCACGTACCGCAGAGGATACAGTCGTTCATAAGAATATGCGCCTGATTTCCCGAAAACTTGATGGACTTAACAGGACAGTGCCTTATGCACTTGTAGCAGTTCCTGCAGTCCGAGGTCTTTAACTGGAGATAATTAACGTTTCCCGTCATACCGTTCAATATCCTTTCACTGATAAAAATTCAATATTCGGCTTCACGCCGTTTTTGCAAAGACTTACGCCTGTACCTTTTCCATAACGTATTTGCCGAATATCTCCGAAAAGTTTTCGGGAGAAACTCCGCACACTACCTCGTCGTCAACCTTAATGGTAACGCCTGTGGTACATTTTCCCAGACAGAAAGCCGCCGACAGATTAACCTTGTCCTCAAGATGATTTTTCTCGATATTTTCTTTCATCAGCTCGATTATCTTGTACGAGCCTCTGAGATGGCAGGAGCTTCCAACGCAAACATACACATTCATAATTCAACACCCTATCTGTAAATAAATTTATAACACAGCAAATCTTAATTGGCAGAGGTCGGTATTTAACCCGATATCGGGCAAAACACAGCCTTGCGGGACGGGAAACCCGTCCCCTACAGTTCAAGGACAAAAATTGCGTCCCGTATGCTCTTTTCGGCAGCCTCCTTTCCGTACTTGTCAACAGCAAGCTTGTCTTTCGGTCCGTGTGTAAGACACGCCGCGCCGCCGATACAGCCGTCTATGCAAGCCATACCCTCTATAAAGTTCTCTCCTCCGACGCCCTTCTGGGCTTTCAGCAGAGCAGTCTTGCAATTGTCTATGCCGTCGCAGACCGCGGCTTTCAGCTTGAAAACGTCGTCGGTAATATCCATTTCTTTAAGCGCCTGTGCCACCGCATCGGAAAGTCCTCCGCTGCGCGCAAAAATTCTTCCGTAGTAGGAAGCGTTGTCCAACGGCTCGGATTCCAGACCCTCCAGCACGATTTCTCTCGCGTCGAACAGAGCCTGCAATTCCTCAAAGGTGATAACGTTGTCGATATAGGGACTTACCGTCTCCTTTTTGCACTCGGCTTTCTTCGCCGTGCAGGGTCCTATAAACACGATCTTGCAGTTAGGCTCGTGGGTTTTCATGTATCTGGCGATCTCCGCCATAGGCGACAGATTGTGTGATATCTTGTCTTTCATATCGGGGAACTGGGTCTCTATGTACTTCACAAAAGCGGGACAGCAGGAGCTTGTCAGGAAACCCTTTTCCACCAGCTCGGAAGCCTCCTTGAACGCAACCATGTCCGCGCCGAGAGCCGCCTCCATAACGCTTCTGAAGCCAAGCTGCTTCAGTCCCGAAACCACTTTTCCGAGAGGGACGGAGAACTGTCCCGAAATAGAGGGAGCAACCACCGCGTGGACGTTGTATTTCGTGTTGTTATCGGAATTTTTCAGCATTTCGATAGTGTCCAGAATATAGGATTTATCACTTATCGCGCCGAATGGACACTGGTAAACGCAAGCGCCGCAGGCAATACATTTCTCGTCGTCTATCTTAGCGCAGCGGTTCTCGTCGATAGAGATAGCTTTTGGCTTGCAGGCTCTTACGCAGGGACGCTCGCTCTTGACGATCGCCGAATAAGGACACGCCGCAAGACATCTTCCGCACTCAACGCATTTGGATTTGTCTATTACCGCCTTGTGGTTCTCAATCCTTATCGCGTCCTTGGGACACGCGTTCATGCAGCGGTGAGCGATACAGCCGCGGCACGCCTGTGTGACCTGAATGCCGTCAACGGGACACTCGTCGCAGGCTATGGGTAGCACCTCGATAACGTTGTTTGTCTTGCCGTTGTTCATGGCAAATTTTACACGCTCGTTCACAATGGCGCGCTCCTTGTAGATACAGC